>CAYLSS010000477.1:0-4484 GCA_964385765.1 uncultured Solibacteraceae bacterium | reverse complement strand
TCTCATTTCCGTCGTTCGTGCTGGCGCTGGCGCTGGTGGGCGTGATGGGACCTTCGGCGATGGCCCTGGTGTGGGCGATCGCCTGGACGTGGTGGCCGGCCGAGGCGAGGGTTGCGCGGTCGTTGCTGCATACCGCGCGGCATCGTGACTTCGTCGACGCCGCAACTCTTGCGGGAGTGCATCCGGCGAAGGCGCTCTATCGACACGTCTGGCCGCAAATCGGCCCGGCATTCGCGGTGCGTATCAGCTTGGAGATGGGCTCGATCGTCGTCGCCTTCTCCACGCTCAGCTTCCTCGGGCTCGGCCTGCAGCCGCCGCATCCGGAGTGGGGTGTAATGCTGAACGAGGCGCGACCGTTTGTCTCGACGGCGCCGCACTTGTTGTTGGGTCCGGGGGTGGCGTTGATCGTCAGTGTGCTGAGCTGCAACTTGCTCGCGGAGGGCCTTCGCGCGCGGTTCGACGCGCGGCAGGCGCACGGCTGGTAGGGAGATGAGATGGCGCGTCTGACGGTGGAAGGTTTGACGGTTAGCGCGGGGTCGCGAGGGCCGGAGCTGCTGAACGACGTGTCCTTCGCGCTAGAGGCCGGGCAGCGACGCGCCTTGGTCGGCCGCAGCGGGGCGGGCAAGTCGCTCGTGGCAGCGTCATTGATCCGGCTGCTGCGGCCTCCGCTTCTCGTTACGGCCGGGAAAATGGTCCTCGACGGCCTCGACCTTTTGAGTCTCGACGAGCGATCGATGCGGACCCAGCGCGGGACTGGGATCTTTCTGTTGTTCCAGAGCTCAGGTTCGGCGCTAAACCCTTGCTTGACGCTCCGAGCGGCGGTGACGCGCGCCGCGGTACGGCGAAGCGCAGAGGATGCCCCACGGCGCGGCGACGAAGCGCTCGCGGCGTTAGGTCTTGCCGGCGCGGTTCACCGCTACCCGTTCGAGCTCAGCGGCGGCATGCGTCAGCGTGCGCTCGTGGCCATGGCGATGGCGCTCGAGCCTCGCCTGCTGGTCGCTGACGAAGTCACCACCGGCTTGGACCCGCTGACGCAGCGCGAGACGCTGGCCAGCATCGACCTGTTGCTCGAAAAGACAAAGGCCTCGCTATTGTTCATCACCCACGACTTGCGGGCAGCAGGAGCTCTCTGCCAGGACGCGATCGTTCTGGACCGTGGGCGGGTGGTCGCCGAGGGCTCCTGGGATGCGCTCCGCCGGAACGAGGCGGCCTCCCCATTTCTCGACGCCGCGCGGAGTCTGGAATCGTGAGACCCGAACCGTTCGTCTCCATTCAGGCTTTACGCAAGTCCTTCGAGGCGTCGACCTCCGTTCTGGACGGCGTCAATCTGGCGATTGGCGAAGCCGAAACGGTGGCGATGGTCGGCCGCTCCGGCGCGGGCAAGTCAACGCTGGCGCGGTGCGTAGTTGGGCTCGAGACCGCCGATGGCGGGGAGATCCGAATCCACGGCCTCACGTTCGACCTTCGGAGGCGCAAGCAGCGTCGCCTCGTCCAGATGGTCTGGCAGGACCCCGTCCCGTCGCTGAGCCCTTACCAGACCGTGGGAGCGTCGATTCGAGAGCCGCTGGACGGCTTCGAGGTCGGCGACCCCAGCGCACGGGAAGCCCAAGTGCGGGAGCTGATGCGCTCGGTCGGGCTCGGGCCGGAGCTTGCGGCGCGCCGTCCCCACGAGCTGTCAGGCGGCGAGTGCCAGCGCATCGTGATTGCCCGCGCCCTGGCGCCGGACCCGCGTCTGCTCATCCTTGATGAACCGCTGTCGGCGCTCGATCCGCCGAGGCAGGCCGCGATCGTTCCTCTTCTTCAGTCGGTTGCGCGTCAGACCGGTCGGGCCGTGCTGCTGATCTCGCACGACCTGACGGCTGTTCGCCGGTTGGCGGACCGCGTCGCCCTGTTGCACCAGGGCCGGGTCGTGGAAGACCGGCCGACGGAGGCTTTCTTCTCGAGCCCCGAGCACCCGGCCTCCCGCGAGCTTCTTGCCGCGTGGCCGGCCCTTCCGTTTCGTTAGAGCCGGAACGTCAGGCTCGCCCAGACGCTCTGCCAATCCGCCGCGTCGCCGGCCAACGCGGTCATCGAGATCGTGTGCAGCCGCCAAAGGCCTCTGCGGTCGATTAGGATGGACGCGCCTCCTTCGGCGTCAGTCCTGTAGAGCGCATCGTCAGACGGCTCGGCTTGCTCGGAGGCGCGCTGACTAACCCGCAGTTGCAGATTCGCGCCGGGCTGCCCGCCGATCAGCACGCGCACGGGCAGCATCGATTCGGGCGACAGGTCGCCGTCGAGCAGCGGTACGATTTCGGTCGCGAGGCCGACCGGTTCCGTCCGCAGCCGCAGGCCGCCGTCGACGCCATTGAGCGCGATCTTGCCGTACTTGCTGTAAGTTTCGCGTCCCGGGTCGTTCTCGCGTCCCGCGGACGTCCTGCTTGCGATGACCTCGCTGAGCCCTTCGTGCTGTAGATAACCGTGAAACCTGTCAGCGCCGAGCTCGATGAAGGTTTTTGGCGTTTCGACGACGACCCAACAGGGACGGCTGTCGACCGCGCTCACGTCGACCGTGACGCCGCTCTCGCGGCTGCCTTCAGCGGCCAGCGGCGTCACGCCGTCTCCGGAAACGGCGCGCAGCCCGAGCAGACGGCTGGGGTTTGGCGCTTCGTCGAGGGCGGCAAAGCCGTCCCCGTTATGCAGGGTGATCCGCTTGTCATGAGGATCGTCGGGATCCGGCGGGAGCCCGTACAGGACATGCCCAATGACCGGCAGGAAAGCGAAAAACAGCCATTCCAGATCCACGGAACGCCCCTTTATTCCGCATCGACGAGCGTCGTGCGGACCTGCTCGTCCTGGCGCCAAGCGATCACGAGGCGACCCTCGCTGCGGACCGTTTGCAGGACCCCAGCCACGCGACCCGACGAGGTGGTCGCGATTATCCGCGGCTTTCCGGGTTTTCCGTCGCGATCGACGAAGCGCAACATCACGTCGCCCCGCCGCTCGATCCACGCAACCGCGATCCTTCCATCGCCGAGCAGGGCGGCGGGGCGACCAACGGGCGAGCCCTCGTCGATGACGATGGGTTCCCCGAAAGTCGCTCCCGCGTCGCCGGACAGGGCCAGCTTGACGTGGTCGGTCCAGTTGATGAATCGGTTGTCGCCACCCGTGGCGATGGTCCGCGCGGGCATCCAGGCATCGCCTGCCAAACGTGAGAGTCGGAGGTTGTGGCGTCACAACCCAGAAGAAACGTCCTGCGCAGCATCAGAACTCCAGTTTAAGACCGAGTTGAATCGAGCGCGGTCCGCCGGCCTGGAACAGCGGGTTGAGCCCGAATCCCCCGAGACGGCTCGACAGGATCGCCGTCGAGACGCCGAAGTTGCTGTTCGTCAGCACGCCGGAGGGATCGGCGAAGTTCGGCGTGTTGAACACATTGAAGGCATCGGCGCGGAAGCTGAGCGCGACGCCTTCGAGGATCGGGAAGCGGCGGCGCAGCGAGAGGTCGACCTGCCGGATGCCAAACGCGCGCATAACATTGCGCCCGAGCGTTCCCTGACGGCCCTCGGCCAGCGGAGTCGCGCCGTCGAAGGCCGCCGGGTTGAAGCGCTTGCCGCCGGGGATTTCGTCGCCTTCGATGTACAGCGGCTCGCTGAGCACGCGGTCCGGCCGTGCGATGTTCGTCAAGCCGATGCTGAGCGGGTCGCGACCGGTGACGATGTTCACCGGCGTAGCCGAAGTGAGCCGGATCACGGAATCCAGAGCGAACCCGCCCAAGATCATCCGGGCGGTGCGGCTCGAGGACGGCGCGGGGATCTCGTAGCCCACCGAACCTGTAAAGGCGTGGCGAATGTCGAACGAGGAAGGTCCGCGGTCGTTGTTCGGATCGCCTCGCAGGATCGGCGTCGAGAAATTCGAAATCGACTCGTCAGAGGCCGTGTCGACCGACTTGGACCACGTCTAGGCCGCCAGCGCCTGCAGCCCCTTCGAGAGCCGGCGTTTGAACTGCATCTGGAGTGAGTTGTAGTCCGACGATGCGCGGTTGCTCACGGCGTCGACGCGCGTAAAATCGGGGTTCTGCAGCACCCCCGACCGCAGGCTCTCCGAGCGGGCGAGCCGACGTCCGGCCGATCCGACGGAGGAGATGGTCAGCGAGTTGGAGCGAGCGAACGGCTGTTCGATCGCGAAGCTGTACTGCAAGGTGTAGGGCAGATCGTAGCCGTCGTAGTAACCGAACACGCGCGGGTACGGCGGCCCCTGGCTGACCGGCGGCACGGGCTCGGAGGTAAAGGCCGGATCGGTCAAGGGTGTATCGGAGTACGTAGCACGGCGCGAGTAGGGGAAGTTGCCGGGCGAAAACGCGTTGCCGGTGAACGAATAGCCCAAGTCGTAGAAGACGCCGAAGCCGGCCCGCACCACGGCGCCTTGATTCCGGAAAGGCTGGTAGGCGACGCCGACGCGCGGCGCGAAGTTGCCGTGCACCGCGCGGGAGTCGCGTCCGTCGGGCGTGG
>CAYLSS010000476.1:0-4496 GCA_964385765.1 uncultured Solibacteraceae bacterium | reverse complement strand
CTTGGTGCTTATCCGGCGAAAGTGAAAAAGGGCAGCCGGCTGTATGCGGCGTACAAATCCTCAAATATTTCAGAACGGCACCGGCACAGGTATGAATTTGCCAATAGATATCAGCAGTCCTTTCTTGATACAGGAATACTTTTCAGCGGTATAAATCCGGATAATGACCTGGTTGAGGCTATGGAGGTGGAAGAACATCCATGGTTTGTAGGGGTACAGTTTCATCCGGAATTCAAGTCAAAACCCACAAAACCTGCTCCGCTTTTTACTTCTTTCATCAAGGTTTGTCTGAATTCAGAAAAAGCATAATAATCTGCTGCAAATATCCGCGAAAGAAAAGAGCTTTTTAGTGGAGATACTGTTTTATTGCGTCGTAGATCGCTGCGAAGTCGAGTCCGCGCCTCAGGATTCCTGCCCCGGCGACGGTGACCTCGATGTAGCGGACTCCATCGGCTGCCGATCGTTCGAGGAGCCGCCGCGCAGCCATCGCGTACTCATCCGGACCCTGGAGGAAGCCGAGCACCCACTTGAAGCTGTCGATGAATCCGGCGAAATCGTGATACCGATAACGCCCCCGGCACTCGTCGGCCGTGAGCGAAGGGTCGAGCTCGACCAGTGTCTCCGGCCAGAGGGAGCCTTCCAGATGCACGTGCAGTTCGGCTTTGGGCAATTCGCGATAGAAGGCGTCCATCCTTGCGATAATAGCGTTCTGTGAACGGCGCTTTGTGTCTGGCGCAAGAGGGGAAGCGACAGGATGACGAATCAGGAAATCGAAGCGGTGGCGGGAGGCTATTATAGCGATCCGTTTCGGGTTTTAGGCGCCCATGCGGTGATGGATGAGGAGCGGGGTGAGGAGCGGTGGGAGATCCGCGCCTTTCTCCCGGACGCCACCTCGGCGGATGTCATGACCAACGGTGACGTTGTGCCGATGCAGCAAGTGCATCCTCACGGAGTTTTCCTGGCCAGCGTGGAGAAGCAGCCCGGACGGTACCGGCTGCGGGTGAAGCGGTGGGACGGAGATACCGTGGAACAGGAGGACCCATACCGGTTTGGTCCGCAGATCTCGGATTTCGACCTTCATCTTCACGGTGAGGGCAATCACCTGGAGGCCTACAGAACCCTGGGGGCGCACGTCGTCGAGGTGGACGGTGTAGCCGGTGTCCGGTTTGCTGTCTGGGCTCCGAACGCCGAATGCGTCAGCGTGATCGGCGACTTCAACGAATGGGACACACGCCGGCACCTGATGCGGGCCCGCAACGGCGGCGTTTGGGAGATCTTCATTCCCAATGTCGGTCTTGGAAGCCATTATAAGTATCACGTCCGCTCCCGCCACCGGGGCTACCAGCAGATGAAGGCCGACCCTTACGGCTTCGCCGCCGAAGTGCCGCCGAAGTCGGCCTCAATCGTGTGGGACGTCGATCAGTACGGATGGGGAGACGACAAGTGGATGGTGGAGCGCGCCGAGAAGAACTGGTTGCAGGAGCCGGTTTCCATCTACGAGGTCCATCTCGGTTCCTGGATGCGCGGTCCGAACAACCGGCTGCTCAACTACCGCGAGATCGCCGATTCGCTGGTCCCCTACGTGAGGCGGATGGGTTATACGCACATCGAACTGCTCCCCGTTCACGAACACCCTTTCACCGGCTCCTGGGGCTACCAGGTGATCGGCTTCTTTGCTCCGACCGCTCGTTTCGGAAGTCCGGACGACTTCAAGTACTTCATTGATCAGTGTCACCAAGCCGGCATCGGCGTCATCGTCGACTGGGTCTCAGGCCACTTTCCGAAGGACGCTCATGGGCTGGTCTACTTCGACGGCACCGCGCTCTACGAGCATGAAGATCCCCGCATCGGGGAGCATCGGGAGTGGGGCACGATGGTCTTCAACTACGGCCGGAACGAGGTCCGGAACTTTCTCATCTCAAACGCCTTGTTCTGGCTGAAGAAGTACCACATCGATGGTCTGCGGGTGGACGCGGTGGCGTCGATGCTCTATCTCGACTACAACCGCAAGGAAGGCGAGTGGATCCCGAACGCATACGGCGGCAATGAGAACCTCGAGGCGATCGATTTCCTCAAACGGTTCAACGAGCAAGCCCACAAAGTGCCGGGAGTGATCACGGTGGCCGAGGAGTCGACGGCATTTCCCGGCGTCTCGCGTCCGGTTTACCTAGACGGTCTGGGCTTCACGATGAAGTGGAATATGGGCTGGATGCATGACATGCTCGACTATTTCACGCTCGAGCCCGTCCATCGCAAGTATCACCACAACAGCATCACTTTCAGCATGTTGTATGCCTTCACGGAGAACTTCGTGCTGCCCATCTCACACGACGAGGTGGTCCACGGCAAGCGTTCGCTGATCGGCAAGATGCCCGGGGACGAGTGGCAGCGATTCGCCAACGCGCGCGCTTTCCTGGCCTACATGTATACGCACCCGGGAAAGAAGCTGTTGTTCCAGGGGCAGGAGATCGGCCAATACGAAGAATGGAACTGCGAGGTAGGGACGCGCTGGGAGTTGCTGGCCTATGACTATCACCGCAAGTTTCAGTTACTGGTGCAGGAGCTGAACAAGCTGTACATTGCCCAACCCGCGCTCTACGAGGTCGACTTTCACCACACGGGCTTCGAGTGGGTGGATATTCATGACGTCGAAAGTTCGATCATCTCGTTCATCCGCCGTGGCGAGGACCCGAGAGAGTTTGTGCTCGTTGCTTGCAACTTCACTCCGGTCCTGCGGAAAAGCTACAGCATCGGTGTTCCGGAGGAAGGCTTCTACGAAGAGATTTTCAATACGGACGCCGAGATGTTCGGGGGGGCGAACGTGGGCAATGGCGGGCTGGTCACGTCGGAGCCGAAGCCAATGCACAGCCGCCTGTCGAGCATACCGGCAACGATCCCGCCGCTGGGGGTGGTGATCTTCAAGCTACGAAACGGGCCGCACGGAGGCCCGGCGGCCAACGGGTAGGTGGAGCCGGGCCGCGGCTACACGGTAGTACCGTCGGCCGTACGGGCCGGACTATTGAGCCTCCGCCTGCTGGCTGAAGGGTTCGGTCGTGCCCGAATGAACCTTGTACAGCCTCTTGTGCGTGGTAACCACCGCTTCCAGGAAGGTCATATAGGGTCGATCCGTGACGTCGACGATGCCGATGTTGTAGTTCTCCCCGTCGAAGCGTCCGGTGACCGGCTGGTCAATCCACTGGAACCAACTGGTTCCTATGAGTGCCGGATGTGACGCCGCTTGTTCGACATAGTGCCGGTACGCGATGCCGCGTTGCGTCTCGTCGCGGACCTGCACCAGGCCGGCGGCCAGCCCGTGGGCCGGGACGCCGAAATGGAACTCTCCAATGATGATGGGACGTCCGGTGACGTCGTAAACCTTCTTCAGCACTGCCGGGTCAACCTCGTAAGCGTAGGAGTTCATGCTGTAGACGTCGAAGCTGCTGGTCAGCTCGAGCATCGGATCGGGGGGAGCATGACCGCCGAACCGCAGGCCCAGGTTCAGGTGATTCGGATCATGCCTCTTGATGGCGGCATTGATGACTTTGAGGTATCTTTCAAAGGCGCGGTAGATGAACTCCTGGCGGCGTTCCGGAGTATCTCCCCCGGCCAGGAACTTCTTCGCCTCTTCCTGAATCGCCGCGGGCGGCCCATCGAGAATCGTATCGACCACGAGCGATTCGCGTCCCGGCCAGGGCGGCTCATTCGCCACGAAGTATCCGAGCAAATAGGGGTCGTCCTTTCGCGTGCCGCATTGTTCAGCAGCGGCTTGGTCGACCATTTGCGGCCATTCCTCGGAGTAGACGTCCGGCATGCCGAGGTAGCCGGACTGCATGCCCCATCCGCCAAGATTCACGACATAGGGCTTGCGGCCGGTGTCCCAGAAGCCGGGATCGCTCCAGTTCCCGATGGTGTTGAACCCCCAGGCGTCCATTCGCCGGTCCGCCAGGTCCATCCATTCGGTTCTCCAGTCCTCCCCGAAGCGCCGGAACAGGTTCCAAGAGTAGAAAGTGGGCTGGTCCCTGCCGCCACGCCGGGAGGTCGCCAGATGGGCGGGCGGCAACGCGGCGTAGATGTCCTCGCGGTCTTCGACGCGCGCCAGATCGCCGCTGGATTCCATACAGGTCGAGCCGGTCGAGAAGAACAGGTGCCCGTCCGGGTCGACGAACCACCACTTTCCGTCCACCTCCTCGACGCGAAAGAAGCCGGTGGCTCTCGCGTTCGTGTTTTGATAGCCGCCATATTTCTCGCAAAAGCCGAACTCGCCCGGCGCCAATGCTTCATCTTCTTTGATCCACTCCTGCTTGAGTTCTTCGAGGCTTTCAACTTTTCTTGGCCAGTCCACCGGGATCCATTGACCGAATTGGTTCACCAGCGGTTTCGGTTCCAGCACCTCGGAGCCCGGGTTTTCGGCGGCCAAGCTGACTGACCGGATCTCGAGCGTCGGTTCATTCAGCGGTTGTTCCATCGTGAAGCCGATGGCGTCGACGGCGTCGAGG
>CAYLSS010000475.1:0-4498 GCA_964385765.1 uncultured Solibacteraceae bacterium | reverse complement strand
ATCCGCGTCAGATTGTGAAACCTGAATCCACCGCTCGAGTCGGCAGCGTAGGTCAGGTTGTACACGCCGCCGTCGGCCCGGGTGACCGAAGCCGGCATCCCGGTCAGCGCATCGTAGCTGTACTCCGTGCGTGCCCCCTCCCGGTCGATATGCGAAAGCACCCGGTTGTTGTCGTCGAAGGTCATGGACAGCCCGTCGCCGTTCTCGTCGGTGAGGCTGCCGAGATTCCGGCCCTCGTGGCGGAAGACCGTCGTGTTCCCGGCTGCGTCCACCTGAGTGGTCTCGACCGTTCCGTTCAGCGCCTGGTAGCTGAACGTGGTGACATTGCCCGCCCCATCGGTCTGGGAGACGGCCCGCGCGCCGCTGTCGTAGCTCTGCGAGAGGGTGTTCCCGGCCGGCATGGTCAGGGTCTCCAGGAGCGTGGCTTCGCCGCTTGCGGTCGTGTAGGCGTAGGTGGTCGCCTGGCCGTTCGGGTCCGTGGACGAGGTAAGCGTTCCGCCGGTGTAGGTATGCTCGACCGTCCTCCCGGACTGGTCGGTCACACGCGTCAGAAGTCCACCCTCGTAGGTGAAGCCGAGGGTCCGGCCCAGGCCGTCGGCGGCGCGCTCCAGCAACCCGCCGGCGCCGTAGGTCAGTGTGATCGTGTTCCCGTTGCGGTCCTCGACACGCTCCAGCCGCCCGTCCGCAGCGTTGTTGAACGTGTAAATCAATTGGCTGAAAGGATCCATCAGGCGGTATGTCTGCCCCTCTTGGATTAGCTGGTAGATCAGCCGATTCGGACTCGCCTGTAGCCACTCTCCGCCGACCAGCGCGAACTGGATCCCCTGGCCATGGTGGAACACAATCGTCGCTTCTTCCTCTGATGGCAACTCCAAACGGAACTCGAAGTTGTGCATCCAGTTCGGCCCCAGAACGCCCGGTTCCACGCCTTCGTCCGCCTGCAATCGCGAGGAATAGAACCGTTCGAGTTCCATATTGGCGGGACCGCCGAGGTCGAAATCCGGAACCGCCATGTACATGGCCCCAGACGCCATCGAGATGGGATCACCGCCGGGAGCGTCCCCGTCGCCGACCGGGGTCGGCTCCGACTCGCCATCCTCGGACGGCCCTTCGCCGTTGGCCCCTTCACTGCCCAAGAACGCAATGGCGGCAACGAACGCGTCAGTCTGCAGCGTTCCGGTTCCGCCGCTGAAATTCGTCTGCAGCGCGCCGGGGGTGGCCTGAGCGCCAGCCAGCCCCACCGCGGCCCCGGCTACGCCACCAGGCTTCGTCTCCGCCTGGTCGACGACATCGGCCTGCGGCAGACACTGGCCTTCGAGGATGCCGCCAGTCAATGGGTTGATGGCCATGATGAGGCCGAAGGTGCCGCTGACCAGCGCTTGGCACAGAGCGATGCTTGCCTGCTCCTGGGTGAAGTTCGATAGCGAGTAGTACAGGAGCGCCGTTTCCAGCGTTCCGATCGTTCGTTGGTTTGCGGCGGCTCGCACCCCGGCCTGTTCGAGCAACCCCCCTCCCGGCAGATTACCCACCAGCACATCGAGCCCGAAGTTCTGGCGTTCGTCGCCGATGTGGGACACCAGGGGCTCATTGGCCGCCTCATCACGCGGCAGAGGCAGGGCGAGGCGCCCAAGGAATCCGTCGGTGGGCCCTCCCAAAAACTCCGGATTGGCTGCGTTCGGGGTGGTCGGCAGGTCCTGTGAACCGGTCCCGCCGGCCAGCCAGACGTTGCCGTTGGGATCGAGCGACACGCCGAGGATCTGATCGGGACCTGATCCGCCGAGAAAGCTCATGTACGGCATGGCGCTCCCATCGGCGCTGAACATCGCCACGAACCCGTCGGTCGGACCACTGCGCTCTTCCTGGTAGGCGTCATCAGTGCCGGTGAAGCCCGGCGTGGTACTGCTGCTCCAGCCTCCGATGACGATCTCGCCGGCCGGCGCCAGTTCCATGTCGAGACCTTCCTCCGTCCCGTTGGCGCCGAGCAGCGTGGCGAAGACGAGTGCGTCGCCGGCAGGGTTCAACTGCAAGACGAACGCGTCGAACTGGCCTCCATGGGCCTCTTGAAAGGCGCCCGCCGTCGTTGGGAAGCCCGCTTCCACCCTTCCCGTGACAACCGCTCTTCCCTGCGAGTCGACCCGCACGCGCCGCGCTAGGTCGATGCCCGGACCGCCTACGATTGCCGAATACAGAAGGTTCGCCCCGCTCGGGTCGAGCTTGACCACATACACCTGTGCTTCGCTATCTGTCGGCGTTGCCGTTCCCGCCAGGCTGGCTGTGACCGGAAAGTCGGACGAACTGGTTGCCCCGGCGACATAGACATTTCCCGCCGCATCCAGGGCGACGCCGCGCGCTTCCTCGCCAGCGCTCCCGCCCAGGTAGGTCGCCCAGACCAGGCTTTCGCCGTCGGGCGCGAACTTTGCGACGAAGGCGTCGATGGCGCCACCGCCGAAAAGCGGCTGACGCGCATTCTGCAACTCCAGGTCGTTCGATCCAGTCAGACCAACCGTGTATACGTTGCCTTCCCCGTCCACTGCCACCGAGAAGGCCTGCTCGTTTCCCGCTCCCCCGTAGAAGCTCGCCCACTCGATGACGGGGTCGATCACCAGCGGAATCGTTCGATCGTAGGCGCCCAGGACGAACCGGGCGTTCTGACAGTCAACCGCCCATTCGCAGCGGACCTCACGGCCACCATCTGGTAAGCGTCCGGGGCTCGCAAGCGAACGTCGCCTCCGCCCGCCGACAAATCGATCCTGCCGTCCGGCTGCAACACCGGCACGGCGCCCTCGAATCGAATCCAGATCTGGCCGGGATCGGCTTCCGGCGCGACCATCGCATCGAACTCGATGCTTCGGTCATGCGAGTAGTACTCGATGTCAACTCCCGGGTAGGCGCCGCGCACGGCGACGCGACCGTAGTGTGGAACGTTCCTGCGCCACGTATCGCGGTCGCCGGTGAGGTAGTGGCTGCGGGTCTCCAGCGGGCGCTGGCCCTCGATTCGCGCCGTCTTGCTCGCGCCGATGAAAATCGCCTGAATCGGACGCTCGCCCAAGTTGATCCGAAACCGGTGCGGCTCGACGGTAAAGGAGTATCGGAGCCCCCGGCCCAGGAAGCTGTTCTCATCATCCCCAAACCCTGGTTCGAAACTGACAGCAAGAACGCCGAAAGGCGCAACCAGCAGATAGAAGCAGGACAGCGCCACGATCACGCTACTGATTCTTACGCAGGACATCCTGAGTACCTCCCCTTGCCGGGTAGGGCCGGTTCCCGGCTCGTCCCTTCCGGCGTGCCCCTATTGAAACGTGACGGTCACCGTGTTAGCGGCCTTGCCGTCCACGGTCAAGATCACGCTCACTTCGCCGCGCCCTGCCAACTCCGCTGTCACCGGGCCGAGGTTGGCCTGGTCCAGACCCGCGAACTGAGGCTGAGCGACCGGCCCCAACACCGGCACGCTCACGCCGCCGACAGTGGCTGCCGCGCCCTGAGACACCCCTCGCATACCGGTACCAAAAAGCTCGAGAAATACCTGCTCCCCGGCTGCTGGCGGTGCGATCGGAACGGGCGCGTTCGTTGCCGGGTCAAAGGTAAGCACACGCGATTGCGTGCCGTCGGCCGCGATCCGCAGAGCGAAACCGGCGAAGACGCCGGCCCCCTGCTGGGTCGCCGTATAGATCCCGGGCGCGACGGCTTCCACTCGCAACGTTCCATTGACCACCCCGCCGGCGCCGGAATTGACCTGTACCGTCGCCAAGCCGAGCGTGGTCTCTGGCGGCACGATATAGCTGATCTGCGTCGGAGTAACGGAGATCAACTCCGCGCGACGCGTCGTCCCCGCGCTGTCAGTCACATCGACGCTGGTCCCCAGCAACTCCGTGGGCAGCGGCACGGCCGCGGCCACGGCAATGTCACTCGCAAGCCCTGCGCCGAAGCCGGTCGCAATTGCCTCCGGCGCCAGGACGCCGTCAAGATTGAAGCTGGCCGATGAAAGGCTGGTGAACTGGGCGTCGCCGCTTGCAACCGTCCGTGAAGTCAGGTTGCCTGCGTTGTCGTAGGTGTAGTCGATCGCACCCGCGTTCCCGTAGTCGGCGCGAATCAGCCGTCCCGCTGCGTCATAGGAGTATTGAACGGTTTGTCCTGGCAGAACCGCAACAGCTACGGCGAGCGGCAGGAAGATGCGGGTCACGGCCCGCAGTAGCAGTCCCAGTACTGTCTGTCGCATGGCGACTCCCCCCGCGCGTTGGTCAGTTGTTTCGTCTCCGGACGTCGGTCCCCAGCGTCGGAGACGCCCGCCGTAGAATATCATTCCTGATAGCAGCGGGCAAGACAATTGTCGCAGGCGCGCTGTCGGCCTCACCTTCGCCCGGCCCGTAGGGCCCGACATCCAGCGGCAGCGAGACGCCGCCTGCTGTGGCTCGGTCTGTCGCGCGCCGCCGCGTTCCCTACCACCGGACACTCCCGCACCGTCGCGTCCTTCCGCAACTACTTTGAAACATCCGACCGC
>CAYLSS010000474.1:0-4499 GCA_964385765.1 uncultured Solibacteraceae bacterium | reverse complement strand
TGTCTTGCAGTGCTCGATATAGCAGTGGCAGGTTCCGCGCATGCTTGTGGTCCAGGTTGCAGTCATAGCCGGAGTGATGGATCAGGAGCCGGCACTTGCCGAGCGCCCGTCCCGTGACAGTGCGGAGCGCCGAAGGTGTGATCGCCTCATGGATGGGAGAGGAATGCGCCAGTTCGTGGTGATTCCGATAGAGCTTCATCTGCCAGTTAGGAGTGAGCCGGCTGCGCCGCCGGAATTGAACGAAGTATCCCGCCTTGGATTCATCGGCGAGCAGGCGACGAAGTTCCGTCCGGGAAAACGGTAGGGCGATTTCGTCGGCGTCCACGCTGAGAATCCACTCGCCGCGAACATGGCGAATCGCTTCGTTGCGGGCGGCGGCGAAGTCGTCACACCAGGGAAAATCGTACACCCGCGCGCCGAAGCAGCGGGCGATTTCTTTGGTTCGGTCCGTGGAGCCGGTATCGACCACGACGACCTCGTCCACCAGTCCGCCGATACTTTCGAGACATCGCCGAAGGCTACGCTGCTCATTGCGAACGATGAGTGCCGCCGAGAGTCTTCCGGGCGCGCCACGGGGCCCCGGCTCGTCCTGGCAGGCCAGCAGATCTTCATGGCACTGCGAAGTTCTCCAGACGCCAACCGGTTCAGGAGACAACGGCGTCGCGCTACTCATAGGAATCCATCATACGGGGAACGAAAGTTGCAGGGGATCTGTGGGGCGCCGGAGCGGAATGCTCGACCTCGGTATATTGCGGCGCGAACCATTGGGTCCGATGTCGCGCCATAATTTAGCCATGCGATGGTTCATTGCGTTGATGTTAGCGGCGGGCGGGTTGCTGGTTGCGGCGGAGCCGGTCCGGATTCTGATTGTCGTGGGTCCGAGCAAGCATCCGCCAGGCACGCATGAGGCGCCGGCGGGAGGAAGGCTGATGGAGTACGCGCTGGAGCACATGGCGAACGTGTCCGGCGTCCAGGCCGAGGTTGTGTACGAGTGGCCGCGGGACAGGGCACTGCGGGAGGAGGCGTCGTCGGTGGTGTTCATCGGCGACACGTTTCCGCCGAACCGATTTCCGGATGCGGAGCGAAACCTGGCGGAGTTGGAAGAGATGATGGAGCGCGGATGCGGCCTTGTCTGCCTGCACTACGCAACCGGGCTGCTGGGTGAGGACGTCGGGACAGACGGAGAGCATCCGCTGATTAAGTGGATGGGCGGGTACTTTGCGAACCGGACGTGCCCGCACCACCAGTCGATCGCGAAGATCTTTCCGGCGGCGACCATCACGCCGGCCGCGCCGGGGCATCCCGTGTCGCGGGGGTGGACCGAGTTCACGATTCATGACGAGCCGTACATCAAGAACTATCTGCCGGGGAACGTGACGGCTCTGGCGGTTTCGATGCTGCCGCCGGAGGAGCCGAGGCGCGAGATTGTCGCGTGGGGCGTGGAGCGCGAGGACGGCGGGCGGGGAATCGGGATCGTGATGCCGCATTTCTACAAAAACTGGAGCAACAAGGATTTGCGGCGGTTCATTCTGAATGGGATCGTGTGGTCGGCGGGGTTGGAGGTGCCGGCTCAAGGGGTGGAGAGCGGGTTGCCAGACCTCGGGCGGTTTGGGCCGGAGTCAGTAGAGTTTGTGCCGCGGGCGAAATCCGGCGAGGCGCAGTGAGTAGCAGTGAGTATTGGGTGTCAGAGGCTGCGCTGCCGGCCTACTCCAGGAGGGCGGAGAGGCGGGCGACGATGTCGGGGCGCGCGAGCCAGAGATTGGTGGTCTCGGAAGGGTCGTCGGCGAGATTGTAGAGCTGGCCGCTCGGGCCGGTGGCCTCGGGTTCGACTCGGCGGGGATCGGAGAAGCCGCCGGAGCCGAGGTGGGCGATGAGTTTCCACTCGCCCTGGCGGACTACAGTGGCGTTTTCTTTGAGGATGAGCGTCTCCCGTATGGGGGTTTCAGCGCGGCCTTCGAATGCGGGGAGCAGGTTGAGGCTGTCGCGGGCGGAGTCGGGCGCAGGAAGGCCGGCGATGGCGGCGAAGGTGGCCATCATGTCGGTCAAGCATAACAACTGGGAGCTGACCGAACCGGACTCGATGCGGCCGGGCCAGCGGGCTAGGAAGGGAACGCGGTGGCCGGCTTCCCAGGCGTCGCCTTTCATTCCCCGAAGTTGGCCGGCGGAATCATGGGCGAATCGCTGGACGTCGACTTCATACCAGACGGGACCGTTGTCGCTGGTGTAGATGACCAGTGTGTCGCCGGAGAGTCCGGCGCGGTCGAGGGCATTCAAAATCTTTCCGACGGTGTGGTCAACCTGCATGACGAAGTCACCGTAGAGGCCCACATCGCTCTTGTCGCGGAACTGCTCGATGGGCAGCCAGGGGGTATGGGGAGCGGGAAAGGCAACGTAAAGGAAGAGGGGGATGGCGCCGCCGCGGCGGCCATGATCCTCGATGACGCGCACGGCTTCCTGCTCGAGTTTCGGCAGGACCTCCTCATGTCGAAAGCCGGGGCCGATGCCGCCGGCGCGCCAGAACGCGCCCTGAATGGGGCTCCAACCCTCGGTGGAGCTGGCTTCGATCTGGTCGGTGGGTGGCTCGACGGGACGACGGTCGCGGACATAGTAGTAGGGCGGCTGGTCGAGCGATTGGGGAATCCCGAAGTAGGAGTCAAAGCCGCGGTCGACGGGCCCGCCGGTCAGGGGCTGGGAGAAATCGTAGCCAGGCCCTCCGTCGAAGCCCTGGTGCCACTTGCCGATCATGGCGGTCGTGTAGTCAGCCTGTTTCAGGAGCGTGGCAAGGGTGGCGTGATCGGGTGAGATCACAGCTTCGCGGCGCCAGTCGAGGCTGGCGCGTGAAGGGTAGCGGCCGGTCAGGAGACCGTAGCGGCTCGGCACGCAGACGGAAGCGGGGGCGTGAGCATCGGTGAAGCGGATGGACTGGGCGGCCAGGCGGTCAATGTTGGGTGTCCGGATCCGCGAGTGGGGGTTGTTGAAGCCGGGATCGCCATAGCCCATGTCGTCAGCCATGATGAAGACGATGTTGGGCTTGGGCTGCGCCGCAAGACTCGTGACTGAGAGGAAGGCCAGGAACAGGGGGAGCAAGTATCGCATGGTCTTATCCGCTTAGTGTATTACGGTGGGATGTTCCGGGGAGCGGCGCCCCGCCGATTGTGTCCGCGAGCGTTTCCAGCCATGGGAGTGATGCGCTGGGCCGACGCAGCCGCGCCGCTCCGCGATCTCGTAACAACGCGTAGCATTCGGCGGTGCTAGATAGTCATTCATAGATGGCGCAAACATGCCAACCGGCCAGAAACCGTGTAATTGTCGCCTGGGTGGTTGCCGCGCTCCTTGTGGGGGTGGTGCTTGCGTTGGCCACGGAGGTACTCCTTCTGGTCTTCGCGGCCGTTCTGCTCGCGGTATTCCTGCATGGGCCCAGCGATTGGCTGGCCGCCCACAGCAAATTATCGCAGCGATGGGCGCTGGTGATTGTTATCGTGACGCTCATTGGCGTGGTCGGAGGACTCGCTCGTCTGATCGCCCCTCATGTCGCCGATCAGGTGGACCGTCTGGCTGAGACGCTGCCCCCTTTACTCCGCCACTACGCCAGCCGGATCGAGCAGTTTCGGTGGGGGGAGTGGTTCCTGTCGAATACTCCTTCGCTCGGCGAAATGTCTGGAAGCATGGGCCGCTTCCTGGCCACGGTAGGTGGTTTCTTCTCCACGACGATTGGCGTCGTCGTGAACCTGGCGCTGGTGGGGGTTCTCGGAATTTACCTCGCAGCCGAAGCAGATAGTTACAGAGAGGGGTTGGTGACTCTGCTGCCTCCGGACAAGCGGGATCGGGCGCGCGAGGTGCTCAGCGCGATCGCGGCCACGATTCGGGGGTGGCTGCTGGGGCAACTCTTCTCCATGACGTTTCTCGGCGTGTTCGCTTTCATCGGGCTGTCGCTGCTCGGGATTCCGCTCGCGCTCACGCTGGCGCTGTTTACCGCACTGCTGACCTTCATTCCGAATCTGGGCCCGATTATCTCGGTGATCTTCCCGCTGCTGCTGGCACTGGCCGAGAGCCCTTGGCTGGCGCTGTATGTTCTGTTGTTCTACATCGTGCTTCAGAGCAGCGAGGGTTACTTCTTCACGCCGATGGCGATGAAATTCGCAGTGCGCCTTCCGCCGGCGCTGCTGCTCACCATGCAGATTGTCCTTGCACTGCTGTTTGGCTTCTTCGGCCTGGTTCTGGCGGCGCCGCTGGTAGCCGTCGGCTTAGCGCTGGTGAAGCTTTTGTATCTGGAGAACGTGCTCGGCGAGCAGGTCAGTCTCCCGGGTTATGAGGGAAGAAGCCGGAACCGGATTAATACGAGCAGTTTGGTTCGGGAGGAGCAGCGTTGATTTCTCTGCGCTCGAAGCTTGTTCAGACGATCGACGCGACACCGGACGAGAGGCCATGGAGCGCGTGAAAGGGCTTGCTTTCGGACTCAAGAGCGACCCTGAACCCCAACTGCTCGAGAATGGCGGGGT
>CAYLSS010000473.1:3568-4500 GCA_964385765.1 uncultured Solibacteraceae bacterium | reverse complement strand
CGCCGCATACGGGCACAATTATGCAGGCATTGCCCACAGCAACCTGAAACGACCTGACAAGATGATCGATCATTTCCAGATATTCTTGAAACTGGCGCCGGATGCACCGGAGGCGGCTAAGGTCACGTCGCTGTTGAAGAGTATGCGTCGGCGCTAGTCCGGCCGCCGAGGGCTCTGTGAAATTCTTCATTGCGTCGATCATCACGATATTGCTGATCTTGCTGGGGGCAATTCTCCATACCGGCGCAGGGAAGCGTCAGGTCTTACGGTCCATTCAGGCCCAACTCGCCGAATCCCAAAACATCGAGCTGGAAGCGAGCCGGCTCGACTACAACCTGCTGTTCTTGAACCTCACGCTAGAGGACTTGTCGCTGAGAGTCATCGGGCGCGAGGAGCCTTTTCTCGAAGCCGAGTCCATCTATCTGGACTTCGGCATCTCCCGACTACCGGCCAAGGTCCTGACGCTCAACGACGCCCGGATCGACGCGCTCCAGGTGAATCTGGTCACCGGCGAGAACGGGGAAAAGAACTGGCCGACGGCGGGGGAAGCGGGCGAGGAGCAGGCACAGCAGGCGGGAAGCGGCTGGCGGCCCTTTATCGAGTCGCTGGCGTTGAACCGCGGAGCAGTGACGGTCAACGACCGTACCGCCGGTTACGGTGTCACGCTAAGCGGACTCAACGCCACGATTCACGGCAATGCCGGCAACCTCCGCCACGACGTACGGTTGGAAACGGGCGAAGCCGGCGAAGTCCGCCTGGCCGACCGAAGCGCCGCGATTGACCGAATCGGGCTGCGAGCCGGGCTGGGCGTGGAGAGTGCCGAGATTCACGAACTGCTCATCGAGGCGATCGGGTCCAGAATAAATATCACCGGTCAGGTGAACGATCTGGACGACCCATCGCTGGACACCGAGGTGGATCTGGACCTGGCG
>CAYLSS010000473.1:0-3558 GCA_964385765.1 uncultured Solibacteraceae bacterium | reverse complement strand
ATCTGTCAGAATTCGCCGGCCTGGAAGATCCGATTGGAGGGGCATTACGGGCCGACCTGGAATTGCAGGGGCCGGTGGAGGAGCTCACGGCCAACGGGTCATTGGGTGGAGACGCCCTTGCGTGGCGAGGGCTCGATGAACTCGTGCTCTCGACCGAGGTGGCGTGGGATTCCGGGTCCAGCCACCTGGAACTGGCATCCCTCGAGATCGAAGGACCCGCCGGACGTGTCGCGGGAGAGGCCGCGCTGGCCCTGGGAGAGAACGGCGGCGACAGCAGCGCTGATGTGCGGCTACGGAACATCAACGCGCTCACCATCGGCCGGTCGCTCGATCTGCCAGTGGAGATCGCGAGCAGAGTGAGCGGCGATGTCAGCGCCGAGTGGGACGGCATGGACTGGCAAACAGTCTTCTTGCAGGTGCGGGCACAGCTTCGGTCGATCGGCGAGTCCGCCGCGAAAGACCGCCTCCCTCTCGCCGGTGAACTGCGGATCGCGGGCGGCTACGACGCGCTGGACTTGAACATCCGGCGATTGACCGCGGCCGGAGCGGAGATTGATGGAACGGTCCGCCTTGCCGAGTTCGAACAACTGGGCGGACGGGTGGAAGCACGGGCCGAATCCGGAGAAGTCCTGACTGAATTGGCGGCCTTCCTGGACCAAACTGGGGAATGGCCGGAAGCTGCCGGCGCTACTCAGCTCACGGCCGAATTGAATGGAACCATATCCGAGCCATCCATCGCCTTCGCGCTGAACGCGCCCCAACTGCGTCTCGCCGGCTATGACGGGCTATCGGTCCGGGCCGACCTGGGCTACACTCCGGACCGGCTGCAGATTCCGAACGTTCAGGTTAGCTGGCAGGAACAGCAAGTGCGGGCGAGCGGGTCACTAGGACTCGGCGCCGATGATCCGCCGGTGGAACTGGATGTCCGCATGGAGCAGGTGGAGTTGGCCGTACTGCGGAATTTGATCGACCCCACGCTGCAAGTTGCGGGCACCATGAATCTGGACGTGCAAGTCCGTGGAACTCTCGATCAGCCCGCCGCGACCGCGGCCCTCACCGCCGACTCCTTGAGCGCCTACGAAGAAAGCCTAGGAGCACTCGAGTTGCGGGGTTCCTATGAGAATGACGTGGTCGAAGTGAGCGAGCTTCGGCTGCAGAAGACCCCGGGCGCCTCCGGGTCGGGCTGGATCGAGGTGGCGGGACGCTACACCGTGGGCCCGCAAATCTACGAAATAGATGCCACGGCCGAGCAGTATACGATCACGGACCTGACGCTGCCCGGCGATGTCACGGTGCAGGGTGTGCTGAATTTGACGGCTCGCGGCGGCGGTTCTGTCGAGGAGCCAAGCGGCGATCTGACGCTGCGAATCCGCGAACTCGACATCGACGGGCGGCAGGTGGGCACCCTCACCGGCGATGCACAACTCGCCGGGGGTCGTGGCCGGGCCACCGTGCAGATTCCGGATCAGGGGCTCGAAACGATCGCCACCGTTTCTCTCGACGCCCGCCACCCGATCGAATTCCGGTTGACGGCGACGGACACCAGCCTGGCATGGCTGGACCTCCAGGGTCCGGATGAGGAGCCGATCAGCGGCGAGATCACGGCGGAATTCACTGGCAGCGGCCCGCTGGATACACCTCGGGAGGGCACGCTGAGCGCTGCGATCACGGCGCTTCGGGTGGGCCTCGGCGAGTTTGAAGTACGCAATGAGGGCCCGATCCGGTTAGCCTACGGCGACGAGAGGGTAGCCGTGGAAGCGCTCGATCTCCGCTCCGGGAAGTCGTCGGCGAGCGTCTCCGGAGTATTGCCGATCGAGGATGCCGCCGGCGACAACCGCCTCGAAATCAGCGCAAACCTCGCTCTGAAAGAGTTGACCGCCCTGCTGCCGGCCGATGCCGGGGTGAGCGCCGAGGGTGGGCTCGAGATCGCCGGCGCGCTTCGCGGCAGCTTCCAGGAGCTTCAGCCAGAGGTCCAGGTGACTATGAGCGGTCCCGGGATCCGGCATACGTCCTTGAGCGAACCGTTGCGGGACTTGAGCCTCGACGCCGGATTCGAAGACGACGCGATCGTTGTACGGCGGCTGACAGCCAGCCTGGGCGAGAGCAGCATCGAGGCAAGCGGCGAAGCCCAAGTGGCTGCCGGCGAAGCGGCGGCATTCCAGGCGACGGTCGAGAATTTCGATCCGGCGCTGCTCACCGACACTCCAGAGGGAGTCAGCGGCAGGGCCAGCTTCCAGGTTGAGGGCGAACTTTCGGACATGAAGGATTGGCGTTCCCTCGAAGCGACCACGCGGTTCAGCCGGCTCGAGCTGCAGATGTCCGACTTCAGCATGGAGCAGTCCGAGCCCGTCGAGCTGGAAGTGCGCGACGGCGAGGCCCGTATCGAAAGCTTCCTGCTCGAGGGAGCGGAAGCCCGGCTGAAGGCTTCCGGCACGGTCGGACTGGGAGAGCCCGGCACGCTGGATATCCGTCTGGAGGGCGATGTGAACGCCCAGATCGCTTCGCTGTTCAGCGAAGAGATACAGGCCGCCGGTCCAGCGCGCTTCGAGCTTACTGCCGGCGGCACCACGGCATCGCCCCAATTCGAGGGATACCTGGAGCTCAGCGACGGAGGGCTGGCTTTGCCGGCCGCTAGCCTGGTGGCCGAAGATCTCGAGGTCCGCCTTGATCTCACGCCTGACGAGATCCGGTTGACGACGCTGCGGGGCACGCTCAACGGGGGTCCGATGAGCGGATCGGGCTCCATCGGCTACTCGGCCGAAGGGCTTGGGGAGATGGTCCTCGGTTTTGCCTTTCGCAACATGTACCTCGAGGTGCCGGAAGGTTTGCAGACGCAAGTCCAGGCGACCATTACGACCCGCACGGTGGACGACAACATCGTAATCGGGGGCGAGGTGACAGTGCTGGAAGGCAGCTACCGGGAGTTTCTTGACGTTCGAAGCCAACTGTTCGAGACCCTGGAGGAATCTCGTCGGGTACGCCTGCCCGGCGAGAGGAACGAGTTCCTCCAGCGCCTCCGGTTCGATTTAGCCATCGACACTGAGAATCCCATCGCGATCGACAACAACTTGATGGAAGCTCTGGTCGAGACAGACCTGAGGTTGCATGGCAATCCGGATCGTCTTGGCCTTACCGGACAACTCCGCATCCAGGAGGGCAGCGAGCTTTACCTGAACGAGCAACGCTACTTCGTGGAGAACGGTGTGGTGACATTCGTCAATGAACGAACCATCCAGCCGGAGCTCGACATCCTGGCTCGGACGCAGGTGAGCGGCTATGACATCAATCTCCAGGTCAGTGGCGGGCAAGACGACTACGAAGCGGATTTCACCTCGGATCCCCCGCTCTCCCAGCCCGACATCATTTCAGTACTCCTGACCGGCCGCACGCTCGATCAGGCGCGGGGCGCGGAGTTGAACATCGCCAAGGAGCAGGCGCTCTCCTACCTCTCGGGACAGGCGGCGTCGCGAATTACGCGCTCGGCCGAGGAGAGGCTGGGCATTTCACAGTTGCGGATTGAACCGAATCTCGTTTCGCCCGAGTCCGATCCCGGGGCCC
>CAYLSS010000472.1:0-4508 GCA_964385765.1 uncultured Solibacteraceae bacterium | reverse complement strand
GTGATGTGCGCCGGACCGGGCTCGGGATGGAGAGTCGACTCCACCGCTTCGTCAAGGATCTGGATGACTCGTTCCGGCGATTGAATGAGACGGGAGAAGCGGGCGAGCGGCGCCGCCAACGCAACCTGGTCGCAATCCTGAAAGTGGCCCATGCCCGCGGTCCGGAGCGGCCCCGCGCCGCTGATCAGCAGCATGGGCGCACCGTCGAACCAGGCGTTGGCGAAGCCGGAGAGTGCGTTCACATGGGCGATGCCGCTCGAGACGGCGCAAACGCCGGGCCGCCTGTTGAGGCGCCCGGCGCATTCGGCCATGTAGCTGGCGGTTTGCTCGTTACGGGTATCGATGAGCCGGATGCCGGCGCGCCGGGCGGCATGGAAAAGCGGGTCGAGACCATGTCCGCAGAGCGTTGCCATCCATTGAACTCCGTGGTGCTGGAGCCTCTGCACAAACCATTCGACGGCGGTCATTGAATCTCCTGACACCCACCGTAGCAGAGCGGCTCGAGTAACATGAGAACTGAGACTTGTTCCTGATGACCGGCTCGACTCGCCGGTCGCCCAAGGGAGGTAAACACTTTGCATCGTTTTCAGATGCTCATGCCATGGCTGCTCGCGGCCGCTTCGCTTCTCGCCCTGCCATCACTTTTCGCCCAGCCGTCAGCGGTGGACTTGATCCAGATGTCAGGGAAGCCGAATGATGAATTCCGGGCCGCGTTGATCAGGGCAATGGGAGAGGAAGAGATCATGAAGGGGACAGCGGTTGTGAGCCACGGCCCATACTTCATGTTTGCGGTCGAAGCCGCTAACGCCCCAACGCTCTATGTTGATGGCGAATCCCTGGGTAAGATGGGCCGGGTCAAGGGATGGGACATGTGGTTTCGGTCGGCGCGAGTCGAAACCGGCGAGGTCCATTCTTTCTACTACGAGATCGAGGGCCGCCGGAAAGGGGGCGCCACCGATGTTCCCGCCTACCTGGAGGATTGCTACCCGCAGGAAGGTGTGCCACAGGGAAGACTTTCCGAGAAGATGGTGTTTTCGGGTGGCAGTATCTATCCGGGAATGACCTGCGACTACTGGATTTATGTCCCGGTCCAATACAAACCAGGAGAACCGGCCGCACTGATGATCTGGCAGGACGGCCAAAACCACATCGACCGCGGCGGCAAGGCGAAGACGCTGACCGTGATGGACAACCTGATCCATCAGGGCAAAATGCCGCCCACCATCGCGGTATTCGTCGCCCCGGGTTATGTCGGAGAGAAGCGCATTCGTTCCGAGATGTACGATCCAATCGACGATCGCTACGCGCGGTTCCTCCGCGATGAGCTACTGCCAAAGGTCGAACAGAGTTATTACATCCGCAAGGACGCCTACAGCCGGGCCATTGCCGGCGTATCATCGGGCGGTGTCTGCTCCTTCAATGCCGCCTGGCACCAGCCGGATCAGTTTAGCCGGGTGCTCTCGCTGATCGGCAGTTACACGAGCATCGCCGGTGTCGAAAACGGGGGGCATCTCTATCCCTTCAAAGTGCGTAAAGAAGAAGTTCGTAATATTCGAGTCTGGCTCCAGGGCGGTGCAGGCGATCTCGAGAACCAGCATGGAAGCTGGCCCCTCCAAAACATCCAACTGGCGAACTCCCTGAAGCTGACGGCATACGATTTTCACCTCAGTTGGGGCCGCGGCACGCACGACGCCGCGCACGGGTATGCGGAGTTGCCGGAATCTCTCGCCTGGCTGTGGCGCGGCTATGATCCGGAGAAGACGCAAGAGGTCTTCGTGATGGGTCCGGAAGAGAGCAAGCGGCCGATGTTTCGGGTGGGAATCGTGAACCGGTCGCCCTCCGATCATCCTTAGCGAACCGGCCCACCGGGAAGCGGGGAGAATCCACCGGGCGATCAGTACGCCGTCCAATGCCGGGCGCACGGTATCAGCTCCGAAAAGCGATCCGATCCCCGTTGAGGACTGTCGGCGGATCAGGTATCGACCCTCGAGAAAGCTTCGCACAGAAGCTCGCAGTTCTCGCGTACCTGTTCGCCGTGCTTCGGGAACATACCGATCACCACGCAGTCGGATGGCTTGGCCGCACGCGCCACTTGCTCCAAGGCGGCCAGCATCCGCGGCCGCGAGGAGCAAACCCGACTCGCGGCATAGACTTTGAAGATCAGACACTGCTTGCCGGTCTGCCGGACGCGCGCGAGCATCGCTTCCCGGTCAGGTTCCCAGAACAGATCCGCGGCGCGCGACTTTCCGGTGAGACGCGTCGCTTCTTCCGGAGTGCGGGAGAGGTTGTACAGGCAGGTCATATAGAAGTCGAGATCCCAGCCCTTGGATTCGATATAGTCGATGACTTCGGGGATGTGGGTGCCAAGTCCGACGCGGACGCCGGTGTCACGGATGACCTTTAGCATTTCGCGGGCCTGCTCGATCTTGCCGGCCTTCCAGTAGCTGTCCGTCCGGGAGCCATGATGATAGATGCCGATGGCGCCATCGGAGGCGACGGTCCGGATGTGCCGGGGGATGTCGGCGTATTCCGAGGCGGTCTGGGCAATCCAGTGGAGCTTTCCCCCTTCCAGCCGGTGCTCGTGCAACAGGCGGCGGATGTGACGGTCACCGCGCGACTGCCAAGTGTTGATACCGGCGGCTTCGCAGGCCCGGAGCAAGTCCAGCACCCTGGCAGCGGTGAAATAATCGAGCATCTCCCGGCTCAATTCGCCGGACACATGCGAGTTGCCGCTCACCGGGTTGCCGCCCACGATCAATCGGGAGATCCGATGTGAGCCGAACGAGACGTGCGGCATCGCTGAGGGCTTGAATCCCACCGCGAGCGGCATGGCCATGACCTGTCGTCTGGAGAATGGCATGTCGAAACTCCGGTGCGTTCAGCAGAACGCTGACTCTCATTGTAGTGGCATTTCAGTCCGGAAACTCCACTTTTTTGTGCGGAACGAAGTACACGGTCATGTTGAACCGACCGGTTCCGGCACGCTATGCTCTTGGCAACCTATCGAGAGGGTGAACCGCATGCAGAATCAACGATCCCGCCGTCTATTTCTTCAACTTCTCGGCTCGGGCGCGGCTTTGCGGCCGGAGACGGGCGCGGCAATGGCCGCGTCGGACTGGTCGACCGTGCGCGATGAGTTTCCATTCGCCGAGGAACACGTCCCGATGAACGCCGCCAACCTTTGTCCGGCGCCACGAAAGGTGACCGAACGAGTGGCTGAGCTGACACGCGATATCGATGTCGACTGTTCGTTCCAGAACCGGGAGAAATTCAAGGCGATGCTCGAGGAGACGAGGAGCAAGGTGGCCCGGCAACTCGGGGTGAGCGCAGGAGAACTGGCCCTTGTCCGGAACACGACCGAGGCGAACAACATCGTCAATAACGGCCTCCCGCTGAAGCAGGGCGACGAGGTTGTGCTGTGGGACCAGAACCACCCCACCAACAACGTCGCGTGGGACGTGCGGGCGGCTCGTTTCGGCTTCGCGGTCCGTCGGATTGCGGTTCCCAAGGCGCCTGCCGGAGCCGATGAGCTTTTGGGCGTTTTCGAGCGCGCCTTCACTGACCGGACCCGGGTGCTGGCGATCACTCACCTCTCGAACACCAGTGGAATCCGGCTTCCGGTCGGCGATCTCTGCGACGCAGCTCGGCGGCGTGGGATTTTCGTGCATGTGGACGGCGCGCAGACATGGGGCGCGCTGCGAGTTAACCTTCGCGACCTCGGCTGCGATTCCTATAGCGCCAGCGCCCACAAGTGGTTCCTGGGGCCGAAAGAGGTGGGCATTCTGTATGTCCGGCAGGAACGTATCGGAGAGCTGTGGCCGGGCACTGTCGGGGCCGGTTGGGGAGACGATGCCGGGACGGATCTCGAGGGGGCGAGGAAGTTCGAATCCTCGGGACAGCGAAACGATGCGAGCCTGGCTGCGCTGGGAGCCGCCGCCGATTTCCACGACAGCATCGGAGCGCAGCGGATCGAGGCCCGCATGCTCGAACTTTCAGACGCGCTGAAGAATCGGATCGCCGATCTCGGTCTCAAGCTGGTCACGCCCCGTGAGCCCGAGTTGAGCGGCGGTGTCTGCGTCGTCGAGGCGGATGCCGAGGGCGGCCGGCAGGCCTACGAAGGCCTCTATCGCGAATGGGGGATCGCGGCGGCAACCACCGGGGGACTTCGCCTCTGCCCGCACATCTACAACACAATGGATCACGTGGAGCGGGCAGCCCGGGGACTCGAGGCGATGCGGCGCCTGCTAAAGCGCGCCTGACCCAAGCGGCGAAGGCTCTGAGCGCCGGTCAGCCTCGCAAGGATGTATTTTGGAGGCATGCTGACACGCCGGGATTTCGTCCGGGACTCCGCCCTCCTGTCCGCGACCGCCGCGGGACTCGGGGCGGCAACCGATGCACCGTGGTTCGACAAGCCCATGCGCTGGGCGCAACTTGTGCTGGCCGAGAACGATCCGGGCAACGGGCAGTACGATCCGCCGGGCGGCAAAGAGTGTGTTTACGATCGTGAA
>CAYLSS010000471.1:0-4510 GCA_964385765.1 uncultured Solibacteraceae bacterium | reverse complement strand
GCTGCGCTATTCCTCGGCCTGTGGACGCAGCATTTCACCGCTTTCTTCTGTGCCGGTTTGGGTTTGTGGTTCCTGCTGTTTCACTTCCGTGGCGCGAATCTGAGAATGAAGATATGGTGGCCCATCTGGCAGTGCCTGCTTCTGGCGGTTATCATCGGTTTCCGCTGGCAGCGCACAACCCGTTCGCGGGGGGACAACGTTCTTGAACGGGTTGCCCCTTCGGTGAGTTACCTCAGACCTAACTACCTGGGTTCCGAGGAAAACCCCGTCGGCTTTCTGTTCGAACACACCAGCCAAGTTTTCAGTTATCTGCTCTCGACTGACGCGTTGATTCTTGGGTCCGCGGCTCTGGCGCTTTTCGTCGCCGGCATCTGGCTCGTCCCCAAAGGCCGGCGGGGCCCAATAGCGGTGATGCTTTGCACGCCCTTCGCGCTGACCGCCGCGGCCTCGATGGCGAGCTCCTATCCTTACGGTGACAGCCGCCACAATGCGCATCTGCTAATTCCGGCCGCGGTCGGGTTCGCTATCGGCCTCGCTCCCTTGTTCCGGGAGCGTGTGGCTGCTGTCTGGGCCGTGACCGCCATAGTCCTTCCCCCGGCGATGTTGTTCGTCGGCGCAACCGACCAGGGCGCCGTACCCCGCGGCCACCTGCTGAAGCAGCCTTTCTTGGAGGCGCTCGAATACATCCGCGAGACGATCCCGCGGGGATCCGCCATTCTCACCGACGATGAAAGCCGGATGATCCTCTCCTGCTACCTCGACCCGGACAAGACCTGGCCGCGCTCGTTCGACCCCGGAACCGACGCCGAAACAACCGGCGGCTACCGCTTCTTCTCGGATCGCTGGGTCTTTGAGAGCTTCGATGAGATCCGCACTGACCTTGGCGCGATGAATCGCTTTTACAAGCTCGATTACGATGAGCCGGCCTGGGTTGTGGACTCAGGCTTTATTTGCGCGGCCATGGTGCTGTGGAAACAGGATCCGTCAATCCGGGAACAACTGCTCGTCTCAAAGGAGTTCGGGTTAGGTACGGCGGTCTTTCTCGCGCCACCGAGGTTTGCTCGAGAGGGAGTGTCATCGCTACGGCAGGACACTCAATGGCTTCGTGCACGCATACAATCTGAGGGCGATAGGTGGGCGCGCATCAGCGGAACGCCTTTCTTTGTTGGATTTGCTCAGCAGGGAATGTCATCAAGTGGGAAGACGACTTTCGGCCCTCGTTCATCTCCTCCGTGAAAGTACGGGCGATCGCTACGGTAGCGTCTGGTCAAACGAATGAAATGATGTGAATGATCCCCGAGGGCTGAACCGCAGTCCGAGGAGAGCGAGTCCCCCGCCATGCGCCAGAAATTCCATTGTGCCCTTGCTCTCGCGCGTTTCAGGATATTCGTTTGGCAACGCAAACGCCCGGTGTTCGCGCGGGTCCAGGGTGAACTGATCGAGGTGGATTCGTGCACCATCCTCCTGCCGGAAAGCGATGGTAATGGTGGCGACGCTTACGGCGGAGGTGTTGACCATCGCAACACCGGTAATGAAGCCGGCGGTGTTGTCGAAGATCATGCCTGACTGTGTCGACAAGCTACTGGCAAGGGGCACGACGGCCTCGGATTCACGGTCCCCTATGCGCTGGCGGAACACGGCCAAGCCAGTCACGTTGTTGCAGCACGAGAGATCGACTTTCACCCACCCTTGCTCTGTAGGCACGTTTGGATCTCCGTCGGTCTCGAATGTGACCGATCCGTGGGCGGCAATGCCGACATCCAGCCGGCTGAATAAGCCCACGTCGGCGATGGGAACCATCATTGGCGTACCGTCGTCGCGGAAGAACTCCAGAGGGAACTCCACGGGATCGTGTCCGAAGTTGACGAATGTGACCGAGGTGTTCCACGAACCGCTGAAGACGAAATGTGGCAGCACGTCGTCGACGGACGAGAATGTAATAGCGCGTTGAGCTCCGCCGGCGAACGCGAAGGGACAAAGCAGAAGAAAAATCGCTAGCATCCGCATGTTCTGCTACCTCCTGGACCAACAAGCAGGTTGCCTCTAATTTGTTTCGAACAATTGTAATGTACTTTGTAGTGGGTGTCTAGGAATTTTTGCGATAGCGCTGACTTTCGCCTTGGACGTCCCGCTGAACCAGAGGTGCGTTTGAGGAATCTTGCCGGGATCGGAGAGAGGTGCTGGAGACTTAGAACTTCTCCAACTCATCCACGAGCGCCCGCAATCCCTTCTTCCGGTATAGGTTCGTGAGGCGCTGTTCCTCCGGTGAAGGGCCGGTCAGGGCTTCGAGTCGCTGCTCGGAGAGATCCGCCCGGGTGGGAATCCAGACTTCGCCGTCGGCGAATTCGACGTGGCTGACGTAGCCGCGCATGCCTTCGACCATCAAGGGCCGGGAGAAGCGTAGAACCCGATCGGTCGTAATCTGGCTGCGGGAGCCAGGCGCGAGATCGAGCTCGGCGGGAACGGTGCCAGCCTGGAATTCCTGGCCGTTCATATCACGGAAGATCCAACCGATCTCGAGGTGGCGCACCTCGCGGGCGGAGCGGTTCCGGATCTCAAAACTGGGACCATGAGCTTCGCGGCCCACCATGCGGGCGGTGCCCGAAAGCGGCTCCACCGGTGCTCCGGGAAAGCTTAAGAAGGCGATCCTGTAATCCTGGCCCGATTCGAGATTGGTGGCCCGGCCGCGCCACGCCACCTGGACATTGACCCGGGGGCGCTCGGCCTGCCGGGCGACACTGGCCAATACCTCCTCCTGCAGGCCCTCTGGACCGCTTTCAGCGAGGATTCTCTTGAAGTGCTCGCGATCGCGGCGAGCCTGCATCTCCCAGATCATCATCGAGCGGCGCGACTTCAGCCGGTTCGGGCCGGCGAATGTGAGGTCGTCGAACAGCAAACCGTCCAGAGCCACTTTCACCAGCGGTCCGGCTCCGAGGGGGCGCAGCAGCCGCAAATCGACGCGAACGGGAAAGGTCTCGCCCGGAGCGACATTCAGGCTTGGGACCGAAACGCTTGCCTTGCCGCCGGGGGTTACCTCCTGGGCCAGCACGAGCAGCGTAATACCGCGGATGTGCTTCTGGCCGGTGTTGCGGAGCTTGAGCGATGTGTGGAGATCGAGCACCATCGCGCCGCCGCGCGGCGTGGCCTGCGAGGAACCCCAGTCCATGCCGACAACCGAGACCGGGTACTCGGCCGGGAAGTCGATCTGAAAGTTCTGGTCAGGTTCGGACTGGGCCCGGAGCGAAATCGGGCTAAGAAGTATCACGACAGTGGCCAGGCCCCGAAGTACTTTGGCCGGGGACACGTGGACCCGTTGCTGGCCGCGACGCGATGGGCCGGAGGCGATCACGCCGGCGCCGCTCGCGCGGCCGGTCTTCTTCGCGCTAGGGAACGTAGACATTGTTGATGGTCACCATGCCCGTGTCATCGTCCACGTAATGGGCTTCCATGGACCCGTCGGCCTGGGCGGACACCAGTACGGGCTCGGTGCTCTCGTGCTTGAGTGTGAGAGACCGGTCTCGGTCGCTGACAAGTTCAATTCCCTCCGCGGTTGCGGCCAGCACGATCTCGGGCGCTTCAGGCCGCCATCCGGGTTTCGGCAGATGGAGCCACCAACCGCCCACAGCGACGACCGTAATCGATGCCAGAGCCGCTACGGCGCGCCAGCTCAGTTGGGGCTTCTTCGGCCGCGCTGGAGTAATGCATTCGGCGGCTTGCAGGCCCACCTGGATGTTGGCTCGCATGTCGAGCGCCATCCGGTCCCATTCGACATCCTGCGGCAAGCGCGGACCCGCCTCCGCCACGGCTCGCATGTCTTGCCGATAGCGTTCGACCGTATGGCGGCAAGATTCACAAGTCCGCGTGTGCCAGCCGGTGGCCAGCCGTTTCCACACAGGAAGGTCGTTGCCGGCATAAAGGACCAGCTCTTCTTCGCTTGGATGCTTCACGCCTTCCTCCTTTCCAGGTAACGACGGAACTTGATGCGGGCATTGGCGATATGCGAGCGGACGGTAGCCTTCGAGCAGCTCAAACGTCGGGCCACCTCACTTACCGACAAATCTTCCACGTCGCGCAGGACGAGCGCGGTGCGCTCTTTGACGGTAAGCGATGCGAGTACCTCGTCGAGATAGGCCTTCTGCTCGGACTGCAGGACCATCGATTCCGGGCTCTCGCTGGAAGGTACGCGCAGCGGCCGCGGCATCTGGTCCACTTCGCAGAAGTTGACGCGTCCGTGCCGCCGCAGAAAGTCGATGGCTGTGTTCGTCGCGATGCGCGAGAGCCAGTGCGCCGCCTTCTTTTCGTCCTTGAGCTGCTGGGAGCGTTGAAGCGCTTTGATGAACGCTTCCTGTGTGAGATCCTGGGCGTCCTCGACGTTGCCGACAATGCGGTAGATCTGCACGTAGATCCGACGCAGGTTTTGCGAAATGAACCGGCTTCTCCGTTCAGCCGATTCTTCGAGGACCTGCGGCAGTGCGTCGTTCATGGATCCCTCTATCAGTCGTCCAGCCAG
>CAYLSS010000470.1:0-4520 GCA_964385765.1 uncultured Solibacteraceae bacterium | reverse complement strand
AGGCCTATCTCTCATCTTGGTAAATAGTTAGTAACACGCCGAATGGTAAGCGCGTCTTATACAGGAGAATAGTTAGGCAGGGAGGCAGGAAATGCGAAAGGGATTCATAGGAAAGCAGAAGAAGGTTTTGGAGGCGAAGAGGGCGGAACTACAAACGGCGCTGCGCAAGCGGCAGGACATTCAGATAGAGAAGGCGCCCGACGAGCTGGACGAACTTCAGCAGGCTTCCGACCGGGATTTGGCCATCACCACAATCGACCAGTTCTCCCGGCAGCTCGCCGCGGTGCGAGCCGCCTTGCGCCGTGCCGATGACGGCGAATACGGCATCTGCATCAACTGCGACAGGGAGATCTCCGACAAGCGGTTGGAGGCAGTGCCGTGGACGCCGTACTGTGTCTCTTGCCAGGAGGCTGCCGACTCCGGCGAGGATGTAGCGGACGTCAAATTCGAAGGAGGCGAGTCACCCCTTTCCGAGGCTGCCGCGTGAGAGCGGTAGCTTCTTCGATTTCCGGCAAAAGCACGGCTCGAGAGACACGGGCGAGGGAATGTTCAGGCTTTCGACTCCACCCAGATCGGACTCGACCAAGCGAGCTCTCCATTGGCCTGGACAACCCGCGCATAGTACCAGTTAACGCCCTCGCCTCCATCTTCATCCTCCACCGCGAACGAGGTGCGGTAGTTTTCCTGGAACACCAAGCGGTGCAGCATTGCCGACTCCCAGGGAAACGGCGCGGTGAATAGCATCTCATTCGATTCGGCTAGCTGGCCGAACGTTTGGCTCAGGGAGCACTTCCTGGGCTTGGTGCAGGCAACGGTTACCTTCGTCTCCGGCCCTCCCGCAATACGCAGCACGAGCGCTTTCTGAGAATAGTCGTCAACCTGCTGCTTCAGGGCGGTGAAGGACTGCACGCGCACCTGCTGCTCGGTCCGGCTGACGATTCTGTCGCGGCGAAACTCGTCGAGCGGTCCGGTGACGAAGCACGGCTCAGCCGCTTCAATGCGGCCATCTTCCACGGTGACGGTGAAGTCCCAGTCGGCGGTCCCGCCCCAGCCGAGCGCCGGCCAGGGGCCCCAGCCGTATTCGAAACGGAGAACAACCGGACGGTTCCAACTTGCGGGCGATGGCTCGCGGTCCATCGGAAAATCGCGATGGATGACGCGATTGTTCTTGAGCACTTCCACCCGGTCGACCTGGTCCCAGCCGGTGACGCTGACGTCGATCCGGCGCTCGCGGGCGTAAGGCAGTTCCTGACCCATGATCCGGCCGTTGAGGGCGAAATCGAGGGCGATCCGGTCACCGGTGACGCCATAGGTACGGCGGTTGCGAAGCGCGTCGAAGATGGCGTCGCGGGACAGTTCGCGAGCCTTGATTACCGCGAGGCCCTCGCGGTAGGCGCCGGGGTAGCCGAGGTGGTCATCGGTGCTGGCTACCACTCCGAGGCGATGACCGTGGCTCCAGTACCAGTGCATGGTGTGCCGGGTCCAGCGGCCGCCTTCGGTGTGGCGTTTGTAGGGATGCGGGGCGCGGTCGTGCTCGCAGCAGCCCCACTCGGAGTGGATCTCCATCACCGGCGATACCGCGGAGTCGATCTTGGACGCAGCGATGCCGCGGTGGCCCAGACGATTGGCCGGGTGGTGTGGAACCATGATGCAGCCGCGCTTCCGGGCGAATCGCTGCAGTTCGCCGAGGTCCTCGATTAGCTCGTAGTCGCCGCGCAGGTCCGGATAGAGGATGTGATAATCGCCCTCGGCGGCGCCGTGGCGCTCGTAGCCGAGGATGGTGGTGAAGCGACCCGGGTCATCATACTTTCGAGCCAGTTCAACGACGTCAGGCCAGCGGGCCTTGGCGACGTAGAAGCCGTGCTGCCACTTGAACTCGATCTTGCCGTCGTAGGTGCCCATGTCGGGCCAGTAAGAATGGGGTGTGAAGGCGTAGAAATCGAGGTGGTTGCGGGCGATGTCAAAGGCCCGTTCGACCGAGCCCTGGGCATAGCCGACCTGGTTGTGATTGTGGAGGTCGCCGAAGTAGTTGTGGAATTCGCTCGCCGCTTGTGCGGCAGGCGTGATTGCGGCGGCTCCCAGCGTGGAGGCGCCTCGAAACAGGTCGCGTCGGGATATCATGTCGTCCATTTGTGGTACCTCGTGCCCCAGACGGGCAAATTCCTGGCTGTTGGTTTGTCAGCCTGCAATTTCGTCCAACACTCTATTGACCTCGCGCGCCGGGTCATCGGCACGGGTGATCTGGCGGCCGATTACCAGGTAATCGGCGCCGTTGCGGATGGCTTCCGCGGGCGTGGCGACACGCTTCTGGTCACCCATCGCGGCGCCCGCCGAGCGAACGCCGGGCGTAACCAGCACCGCGTCCGGACCCGCAATTTGACGAACCGAAGCGACTTCGAGCGGCGAACAGACGATGCCATGGATGCCGGCTTCCCGGGCCTTGCGGACACGCAGTTTCACCAACTCGGTGGGATCGCACGGATAACCGAGATCATTGAGATCATCGCGGTCAAAGCTGGTCAGCACGGTGATGGCGAGCAGTTGCAGAGCGGAGCCTGAGGCGCCCTCCACGGCGGCCCGCATCACGGGTCTGCTGCCGTGAATGGTCAGGAAACGAACCCCGGCCCCAGAGACTTGCCTCACGGCGCGCTTGACGGTCTCGCCGATATCGTAGAATTTCATGTCGAGGAAGATCTCCTTTCCTTCCCCGATCAACTCACGGACGAACTCCATGCCGGCGGCGGCATAGAGTTCCAAGCCGACCTTATAAATGCCCATGCTCGGGCCGAGCCGTTTCACAATCGCCCGCGCGTCGCCGGCGGCCGGAAGGTCAAGGGCCACGATGATGGGATTCTTCATACCAGGCGGACCGCTCTGTCGCCCCGGTCGAGCACCCTGCCGAGGCGGTAAGCCTTGCGGTAGCGCTGTTCGAGCCGTTTGGCGTCGGACTCGGGAAGAGCGATGAGGAGGCCTCCTGACGTCTGCGGGTCGTGGGCGAGGTTGACGATCTCCTCAGCGAGGCCGCCGGAAACCTCCACGTCGCATTCGCAGAAGGAGCGGTTATTCTTCAAGCCTCCGGGAATCGCCCCGCGGCGGGCATATTCGGCCAAAGCGGACCCTGGCGGTGTCAATTTCAATGGTCACGTTGCTTGCGAGCGCCATTTCGCGGGCGTGCCCGACCAGGCCGAAGCCTGTGACGTCAGTGCAGCCATGGATCTCGCATGACAGCATCGCTTCGGAGGCCGCGCGGTTCAGCTCCAGCATGGACGCAATGCATGCGTCGACATCAGCCGGGTCGGCGAGTTCTTTCTTGAGCGCGGTGGCGACCACACCGGTGCCGATCATCTTCGTAAACATGAGTACATCGCCGCGGCGCGCACCGGCGTTTGTCAGGACACGGTCCGGATGGACGGTGCCGGTGATCGCGTAGCCGAACTTGATCTCGGTGTCGTTGATGGAATGGCCTCCCACGACGCTGCAGCCGGCTTCACGGATCTTCTCGGCGCCGCCGGTGAGAATCTCGGCCAGCGTGTCCGGACCGTCTCTCTGGGGATACGCCACAATCGCGAGCGCGGAAACCGGTGTCCCGCCCATCGCGTAGACATCGCTCAAAGCATTGGCCGCCGCGATGGCGCCGTAAGTGAAAGGATCGTCGACGATAGGGGTAAAGAAGTCGACGGTCTGCACGAGGGCGAGCTCCGGCGTGAGCCTGTACACGCCGGCATCGTCGGCGGTGTCAAAGCCAACCAAGACGTTCTCGTTGACGACGCTCGGCACCCGGCCGAGCACCTGGTCCAAAACCTTTGGACTCAGCTTGGACGCTCAACCAGCCGCTTTGACGTGGGCCGTGAGCTTCTTCAGATCGGACACTCGTCCTCCCGATACGTTAAGGGGACAGTTTTGAGCCTTTCGCGAAACGGCCGAAAGTGGCAGTCGGCTCCGTCCCCTGCCTTCATTCTACCCGCCGACCGCCTCCGCCACCTCCTTCTCGAACTTCCAGCGTCGCCACCGGCGGCCGCAGCACTCTTCACAAACTCCGTCTCGCCAGTGGGAATACTATTCGACGGGCTTCGGCCCGCTCTTGAGCGTTGCCCGAAAGGAGTGGGCGCTGTCCTGGGCGTGGTTGACAGCCGACACGAGTTGCTCCGCCTTGACCTTGCCCTTCCGGGTAATCACCTCCACTTCGCTCGTCGGAATATCCGCGTACACTTCCAGGACGCCCTTGATCTGTTGTAATGCCTCCTCGACCGAGTGGCGGCACTCCTCTCAGACCAGACGAGACACCGAAAGGACAAATCGCTCTTTCTCGGCATCGGAACTGGCGACGGCGAAACCGGCTAACCCGCCGAGTCCGGTGAGGTGAAGCAAGAAGAACCGTCGTGCGTGCATGTGAACCTCCTTAGCAAAAGGGTTCTCTCGCCCATCGGATTTTGTCACGTCGCAGCCTGGTGTCGATCGCCCGGGAGGCTGCCGATTGACCGATCCGCTGCTTGCGGACGGTCAATGTAGATTTTTTTCGG
>CAYLSS010000469.1:0-4521 GCA_964385765.1 uncultured Solibacteraceae bacterium | reverse complement strand
GAACGGTCCCGCCGCCGCCAGCGTCACCGCGAGTTGTCTGCGTGTTACCTTGGCCGCCATTACTTCTCGATTATAGGCGGCGCGGACCCTTATCCGTGGGCGGTGGTTCGTGAGCGGCGCCTGCGGGACGGCTCGCCGGGCCAAGCTGCCTTTTGTCCCAACGGCGATTTCCTTGAACCTGAGCGCTGCGGAGAGCGTTTTCTACAGCGCCGCCAAAGCTTCCCGGGCGGCTCGTTCCATTGCGGTGCGTGGAGCTGACGTGCCAGTCCACAATTCGAACTGCTGGACTGCCTGCTCGATGAACATTTCGAGACCGGTGATCACCTGCTTCTTCTCTCTTCTGGCACGGTGCACGAGCGCTGTCTCTTCGGGGTTATAGACCATATCGAAGACGAGGTCAGCCGGAAGGCGGCCGCCGGGTTTGAAGTAGCATTGGTCGACGTCCGGGTACATGCCGACCGGAGTCGCGTGCACGAGCGCGTCGAAGTAGGCCTCCTTCAATCCGCCGGCCGTGACGGCGGCTGCATTGGCCGCTTTGGCGAGCTTCTCCACGCGGCCAGCGTTGCGGCCGGTAATCGAGACCGCGGCTCCCTTGTCCGCGAGAGCGAACGCCGCGGCCCGGGCGGCGCCCCCGTTGCCGACAACCAGGACCGCGGATTTGGCCAGCCGCATTCGCCGCTCCAGCGGAGCGATCACCCCGGCCACATCGGTGTTCACGCCGCGCCACTTGCCGGCCTTGCGCCACACGGTATTCACCGCTCCGATGCGCCGCGCCAGCGGATCGACCACATCGAGGTATCGCAACACCCTTTGCTTATGCGGGATCGTCACGCTCATCCCGGCCATCGGCAACTCCACCGCGACCTGGAAGAACTCTCTCAATTGCGGCGCCTGGACCAAGAATGGCAGGTACACGGCGTCGAGACGACGCGACATGAAGGCCCGATTATGCATGGCGGGAGACAGGGAGTGCCTGACCGGATCCGCGATCACGCCGTAGATCTTCGTCTTCCGCGTCAGCTTCTCGACGCGATAGAGGTGCCGCAACTGGTGGGCGTCCACCTGTCCCGGAGCAGTACCTTCGGCCGAGGCCGGCGCGGCGTAGGTGTAGAGGCTCCCGTACATCGGCGCGAGGACCCGTGTCGGGAACCCGATATCGCCCATGGACAGCAGAATCAGTGGCGCCCGTGGATTGGCACGTCCGAGCGCGAGCAGGCGCTGGATGTCGGCCGGTTTGCGGGCGGTCGCCACGACCTTATAACCCATCGCCGGTATTTTTCGCATGCGCGCGAGCACCGTTCCGAGCGCCGGGGTCCCGGTGAAGTCGTGGTAGGAAATGATCAACCCCCCGCTTTCGCGCAGTGTGTCCAGGTGAGCTTTTGCGTTCCGGGCGCTCTCGATTTCGAGGTCGACCATGCAAGCTCCGGCCCCGATGGCGGCCTCAAGCAGCCGGATTTGTTGGTCGATCGGTCCGTCGAACTTCCCGTGATTTTGGCTTTGCCGGCAGGTGGCCAGCACTTGGCATGCAGGGTACTCGTTCACGAATCGCGCAATCGCGTCGAGGCCTTTTGCCGGCTCACTGAGGTGATCCAGCCGGAACTCGAAGAAGGCGCCGCCGTTGTCGGCCTCCTCACGGGCGCAGTGAAGCATCGCTTCCGCGGAGGGAAAGCCGAGGGCGATGCAGATTCGGGGGAGAACTGGATGGAGCGGCATGCTTCGCCGGTGATTCACAATATCACGTCCTGTACCCGGCGGCGACCTAGTAGCCGGTCGAAACGTCGCATAGCTCGCCCGGAGCGGCTTCCGCCACACGCTTTCGGAGTGCTTCCACCGCCTCCGGACCCGCCGCGAGGCACTCCTTCCAGGCATCGAGTATCGCGGCTGTCGCCGTGGCTCCGATCCGGGTACAGCCGATCTCAAATACCTCGATGGTTCGCTCCAGCGACCGGACACCGCCCGCCGCCTTGACCTGGACGCTGGGATGGCAGTGCTTGATCATCAGCCGCAGGTCCGGCGGAGTGGCGCCCACGCCGGCGAACCCCGTCGCCGTCTTGGCGAAATCCACGCCGGCCCGCTTGCACAAGCGGCAGGCCATGATCTTCAGTTCATCGTTCAGGTACCCGTTCTCGAAGATGACCTTGAGCCGCGCGCCCTTTTCGTGACAAGCAGCGGCCATCTGCGCCAACTCGGACTCGACGTATTCGAAACGCCGGGAGCGCAGTTTGCCGATGTTGAGCACCATGTCGATCTCCCGCGCGCCGCGGCGCAGCAGATCGCGCGTCTCGTAGAGTTTCACCGCGGTAGTCTGGCAGCCGTGCGGAAAGCCGGCGATCGAGCCGACCCCGACTTCACTGCCCGCCAGCACGCCGGCGGCCAGTTCGACATCAGACGGACGCACACTGACCGTGGCCACATTGTATTGGCGGGCAAGCTTGCAGCCCTCGACGACCTGCTCCTCGGTGAGCTCCGGCTTCACCAGCGAGTGGTCAATCATCTTGGCGATTTGTTCGTAGCTGTCGAGCGGCTTGTGTTCTTTCTCTTCCTGCATGACGATCCCCATTGTCGCTCAGTCACTCTGAAAGACCGACCGAAGACGCTCAATGTTTTCCTTCATGGTCGATAAATAGTCACCGCTGTCGGGAGTATTGCCACAGGTATAGAACACGACCGAGCCCACGCCGTGCTGTTTCAACCTGGCTGCAATCGCGTCATCGGGGGGAGTTTCCCAGATCATCCAGCGAGCGCGGTGGTCTTCGAGCAAATGCTCGAGTTCGTGCCACTGTTCCTCGTCGGGCATTTCGTCCGGTTCCCAGTGCATGCTACGGAGATTCCATCCGTAAGCCCGGGCGATGTACTGGTAGACGGGGTGGGAAGCGAGCAGCGGCTCTTCTTCGTTCTGCGCGGTGACCTCCCGCAGGGCCGCATCCAGAGCCACCAGGTTGGCCTCGAGGGCGTCGAAGTGAGCTTCGATCGCATCCTCGGCATCCGGCAAGAGGCCTTTGAGCGCATCGGCGATGGATCGAGCTTGGAGCGTGGCAAGCGACGGGTCCAGCCAAGTGGTGAATGCCGTTCCACCATGCGCATGCTCGCCTTCCGGACCGTGGCTGTGCCGGACCAGGTCGTCGACCTCGAGATAGCGGCCCTGGAAAGCTTTTGACGTGTTGACCAGACGCGACGCCGGCAGCGACACTTTCTCGGTCCAACCGGCATACCCGGCTCCATTCAGCAGAATCAGATCGGCTTGCTGATAGGCCATCACGGTGGGCGCGTCGGGAGTCCAGTAGGCCGGGTCCACCCCGTCGGGCGCCGGGCACCGGACATTGACGAGATCCCCTCCAATGCGCTCGGCGAAGTACTGGAGGGGATAGTTGACCGCCATAATTGCGGGGCGGGCTTCCGCCTCTGTCGCATCTTCGGGCGGGGGAGCCGAGCAGGCCATGAGCAGCAATGCCAAAGGCGCGAGGCGGAATGAACGGTATGCAAGCATCTCCGATGTCCTCTTCTTTTTCCTTTCCTTCTACTGTGTGACAAGCCGGCGGATCAACGCTGGTCCGAGAGCGCTTGTCATCCAGGCCAGCATGGCCGTCGAAAAAACGGCTATGGTCACGACCGTCACCACCTCGGACGCCATCACGGCGGCAATCCGCGAACGCGAGCCTCCGAGCTTGACCATCGTCTCGATCTCGCGGCGGCGCAGCCGCAATGACAACAGGAATACCAAAGATGCGGTACCCAGTGTCGCCACCCCGACCATCGCGAGCGCCGCTACCACGAAGCTCTCCACCGTCAGGACCGTCGCCAGGAGGTCTTCAATCACCCGGAGCGGCTCGATGATCTGCAGCGGCTGTCCGGCGCCCTGGTACTGACCCATGAGCAGTGCGGCCGACTTCTGGTCCGGCGGGACGGCGATGATGGCCGTGATCGGATAGTCGGCAGGGTCGCCGTGAAAATGGAAGGAGTCAATGTTGTCATCGGTGACCTCGTTGTACTCCATCACGGCCGCGTTGCCGACCACGACGTTCTCCTCCCGCCGCAGAACGACTCCAGGACCCGCCTGCGTGAGATCCTGGTGGCCGTGCGCGAGCCCTTCGATGATCCACGCGGTCTTGACGTCCACGAAGATGGACTCGTCGTCGGGCGTGCCGGAAGGCTCCAGAACACCGGTGACCCGCATCTTGAGCGGATAGACGCCGGCCAGGTCAAAGGCGCTCTCCGGCGACGAGACGACCGTATCCCCAACTCCGAGTCCCCGCTGGCGAGCGACCGTTGCGCCCAGTACGCCGTCGCCCAACCGCACCATGAGCGTTCCGGCCGCTACGCGCAGCCGCCGGAATTCGAAGTAATCGAGGCTGGTGCCGACAATCGGATCGTCTTGCGCCCGGAACCGGATATGCAGTGGAATGGCCATCGCCAGGTCGGTCTCCCTGATCCGCTCCACCTCCCCGTAGGTCATGGGATCCGGCGCATCCGCTCCAGCGTAAAGCGAGTTCAGCACCAGTTCGAGTGGACTGCCGCGCGACC
>CAYLSS010000468.1:0-4525 GCA_964385765.1 uncultured Solibacteraceae bacterium | reverse complement strand
GATCCAGACTTTCGGTGACGATTGCCTGGGTGCGATTATCAAGGGCGCTGGTGGCTTCATCCATCAGCATCAGTTTTGGCTGTCGGGCTAGGGCGCGGGCAATTAAAAGGCGTTGACGTTGTCCGCCCGAAAGATTACTGCCCCCTTCGCTAACGACGGTATGCATATGCATGGGCATGGCGCCTATGTCGTCGGCCAGTCCGGCTTGTTCTGCCGCTTGCCAGGCTGCCTCCAGCGATATCAGCGCCCCACCCGCAATGTTGTCAAGCACGGAACCGGCGCTGAGGCGAGACGATGTTCCCGAATCGCCCCATCCTCGCGAAAAAAGGGACGACAACCCTCACGCGCGTCAGGGGCCGGAATAGCCCTTACTCTGATCCCGTCCCTGCGACCGTAACAGTCCGGTCCGGTGCGGCCGGCGCATGGACACGCTCGTCATCGACCCATACTTCGGAATCCGCCGACGGCAACCAGAAGGTCCCCGCTGCCGGCAGCGGCGGGCGCTCCTCGCGGGCCTGGCGCGCGCCGGTCGCGACCGATCGTTTGGAGTCAGCGCTCACGCTGAATCCGCGTTGAGCTCGAGCCAGGGTCTGGCCGTTGTAGTCGAGCGCCGTGCCATCGGCCATGAGGTAACCGGCGATATTGTTGTCACGATCGAGGCGGACCAGCGCCAACTGGGCATCGGTCGTCAAATCACCGGAGGAAATCCGTTGCGGTGAATCGTCAGGCTGCCAGACGATGAGATCCCGGTATCCTTGGCCCTGCACCACCAGGCTGGCGGCATCCGGGTTGCCCTCGATGGCGGGTCCTCGGCTGAAGCGCGGCGGCTCGGCTTGTTGACGTGACGCAGCGCCGATGGCAAGGAAACGAACGCGGTCGCCGCGGCGGTTCACCCGGAGCAGGCCGAGTTCGACAGGCCGCTGGTGCCCCTCGCCTTTCACGATCCTGAATTCATGCCTGGGCGCCTCGGGGGCGAGGAATGCGATGTCGCAGCGGCTGCCCTCGGCTTCGATACGAAGCGGATCGTCCAGCACGCCCTGGCCGGAGACGGACATCGCGTGGGTGTACCACTGCCAATGGTAGTCGTGCTCCCCGTCGCCTTTTTGAATGTCGTCGGCCACGAAGACGTAGGGGTTCGGACCCTGCTTCACGAACAGGATCGCCCGGTCAGCGCGGCGGGCCGGTGTAGAGGAGGGCACCGTGTGGTCGGCGTAGGAGCGCCGGGCATCGCCGCGAAAATAGTCAGCAAAGTGACCCAGAGCGAGGCCGGTCGTGTAGCTGTAGAGCGAGCCGTCGTCGCCGGCCGACTGGCGGTCGTCGGCGGGCATGCCACCCTCGTCGATAATCACGATGTTGTGCTCGAAATCGACGCCGTGGTGCGGATGGCGATAGCCGTAGATGTTGTCGTGGGTGGCGAACAACTCACCAAACGCCGCGAACAGGAAGGTGTTCATGTCGTAGTGGGTGTGGTTGGCCACCGAGTGGCGGTTCCCGGCGGCGAACCAGGCGGCTTCTTCGTTGTCCCACTCGCTGCGGGAGAAGAGGATGCCGGCGAGGTCCACGTCGACCTCGAAAAAGGCCGAGGTGCGAAGGTCGAGCGTGCCGGGCGAGACGGGCTCGAGGTGGTCCGGGTAGTAGAGAAACAGCGGCAGCGGGTTGATGCGATCGAAGTCCGTCTTGTTGAGGAAGGTCCAGAGACCGGCCTGGTCGCGACGCTCGCGGATGCCGTGCAGGTAGATGGACTGGAAGACGCGGTTGCTGTAGTTGGTGTTGTCGCCGATGGGCCCGCATTCGCCCTGCGGCATCCACTGGTGCATCATGTAGTCCATCGCCTTGACGGCACGGCTTTGTGGGATTACGTCCGGACCACTGGTGCGGCGTAGCGCTTCGGCGAACTGCGTGGCGTTCTTGTGGTAGTGCGCGTAGCCGGGTCCTTCGCGGTTGATGCCGCTGGGGCGCCAGGTGCTGCGGTAGTAGTTCTCGGTCACCTTGCGGAGGCATTCGGAGAACCAGTGGTCGAACTGCGGATGGTCGCTCTCGCCGCGGATGGCCATCAGCAGCATTCCCTGAGCGCCGTTCGGGATGGTGCCGCAGTTCCAGTGCGCCTCGCGCCACCAATTGCTTTCGGTGTGTTCGAAGAGCGCGGCGTTCCAGGCTTCGAGCGCGCTTAGGATGCGTTCGCGTTCGGCGTCGGACATCAGCTCGTAGAGCCAGTCCCAGGCGAAGGCGAAGGCTTTGGGCCAGTGCTCGGTGGCGAAGAAGTCAGAGCCGACTTCCTTGTAGAAGGCAACCGGGTCAGTCTCGGTGGCGACCTTGTCGAAGAGCTCCACCGCGCGACGGCCCATGGCCTCGTCCTGTTCCACCTGGTAGACGAGCGCCAACGCCTCGAGCTTGTGTGCCAGGGTGACGCCTTCGCGCTCCACCAGCTCTTCGATGGTGAGGTCGGCATCGATCTCTTCGGCCATCGCCTTGAGCTTGCGGTAGGCAGCCGCGGCCATGGTGTCGCCCTGGGCGCGCTCGCGCAGAGCCGGCAGTTCCTGCTTGCTGAAGACGATGCCGGGATGAGTGCCCGGCTCGACGACATCGTAGGTCGATTCCGCGGACTCATTGGCTTCTCCGCCGCCACAGGCGGCGAGCAGGAGGAGCAGGCAGAAGGTCATTGTCCAGAGCAGGAGTTTGTTCATTCGTTCCCCCGGCTCTCGAGCGCCGCGTGGATCCGATCGCCGGCCGCGATACGTGCTGCGTCCCACACCTCGGGGTTGTTCTTCCAGATCTCGACGTCAAGCATTGCTCTGTCGCCGAACGGGCGCTTGTAGACGATGTCGTTCACAATCTTGTCGGCGGCGGCCTTGTCGCCGGTGGCTTCGCTCAACAGGTGGAAGTACTCGTAGTCCTGCAGGCCGCGGCGCTGGGCCTTCAGCCGGATGCTCGGGATCGGTTCGTCGTAGCCCATCGTGGCGCCGCGGTAGATGAGCTGTCCGGAGCCGTTGTAAATACGCTTCTTCTCCTTGAAATTCTCGGCCTCGTACCAGACGGCGTAGGCGTTCCAGTCGAACTCCCATTCGACCCAGCCGGACTGATACTTCCAGCCTATCCAGCCGATGGCGCGGTTGACCAACAGGTCGAGGTCGAGAAAGGTGTTGGAGCCACAGCCGGAGTTGCGCCGCTGCTCATAGATCATGGGGCCGTAGAACCAGGTCTCGACGCCGCGGTCACGGAAGTGGTTCACCGTGTCGATGTCAAACTCCACGGTGTGGCAGACCCAGAGGTCGACCTCGGCGGAGAGCTTCTCCATTGCCTCGCGCGAGTAGCCGCCGTCGACGCGGTAGTTGAACCAACCACGTCCGAGAGCCTCGTGCAGCAGCCGGCCGTAGTAGAGCATCTTCTCGTAGGCTTCCGCATAGTAGGACTCGTCGAGCCCGTTCAGAAAGGAGACCTTCATCACCCTGCGCCAGGCGGGTTTGCTGTCGAGGTGCTCACGCACCTGCCGGGCGGTCTCCTTCCAGACGGCCTCGTATTCGGGCGTCCGCCCTTCGTCCGGCATGGGAATCGGCCACGCGTTGCCGCCCCTGTGCCCCTCGATATCGAATGGCAGCATCATGTGCGAGACCGGTTGCCCGTAGCCGGGACCCCAGTAGCCGTGCTCGTCAGTGAAGGCCGAGCCGTCCAGGTAGCGCGAGACGCGCGCGTCGTACGCCGTCCAGTCGAGCTTGACGTCCGTGCCGGAGACTTCGAGCTGCGGGCGGTAGGCGTAGATCAGCGGGAGGAAGCGGTGGCGGCGGGCCAGGTGGTAGTACTGCAGCTCCTCATCCGGGGACATGTGACGCATGGAGCCGTTCCAGATGTCGCCCTTCAGGTGGCTCTCGTGCGGCAGGGCGAAGTCCCATAGGTCGAGTGCGATGTTGAGCGTATCCTCGCCCCCCTTCCAGCGGACGGTTGCTTTCCCCGAATAGCGGCCCGGCGGCGCCTCCTGCCGGTCAAAGGGAACGAAGATATCCACCCAGATCGCGTGGTTGGTCTGGTCCGGGATGTTGTTGTAGAGATCAGGAATGGAGAACGGTATGCCGGTTCTCAGCCGTGGCGTCCGTTTCGGCATCAGCGCGTCGGGATACCACGCCGGACCGAGCGAGGTCGCCTCGTAGCCCGTGGTGGGCCGCCGCACGCGGACGTACCATTCTTTGAAGATTCGAACGTTGCGGCCGGAGAGCTTCGCTCCGGAGGGATGGGCCAGTTCGATCGCGTCGAGATCGACTTCCTCGGCGCCATCCGGGGCTTCCACAATAATCTGAAAGGCAACAAACTCGTTGCGCGCAGCCTTGAGAGACGCGGTTTTCGAGCTCGCCTCCCAGATTGGGTTCGAGCTGCGATAGTCGCCCGTCGGGTAGTCCGCGTGGATGTCCACACGGTCTTCAATGAGCCGGCCGGTGACCGGGTTGACCCGCACTCCGTCGCTCACGGCCCACAGTCGCACGTCGGCGGCGGCGAGGGGAGCCACGGCCAGAAGAAGGATAAGAAGAATTCGCAT
>CAYLSS010000467.1:0-4529 GCA_964385765.1 uncultured Solibacteraceae bacterium | reverse complement strand
TCTTCATCTTTTCGCGGTCCGGCAGCACGACACCGGGAGCATCGGCCTTCCAATCACCCCCAGGCATTCCGTCCAGCGCCTGTATCACCAGCCCGGCGCTCTGCCGCATCTCTTCGAGCCGGACCTGGTAGCGGGCATACACGTCGCTCGCGGTCCGGACCGGCGCCTCGAAGTCGAATTGCTCGTAGCCCGAGTAAGGTTCGCTCTTCCGGATATCCCAATCCAGCCCGGCGGCGCGCAGCAGCGGACCAGTGACTCCCATCTCGATCAGATCGTCCAGGGCCACGTACCCGGCGCCCTGCGTCCGGCGCAGCCAGATCGGGTTCTTGGTCAGCAGGTCTTCATACTCATCGACCTTGCTTGGGAAGGCGTCGATGAAGCGGCGCACCGCGGCCTCCCATCCCCGCGGCGGTTCTAGCGCCAGGCCGCCGATGCGAATGTAGCTCGTCATCAGCCGCTGCCCGGAGAACATCTCGAAGATCCGGAGAAGATCCTCGCGTTCCCGGAAGGTGTAGAGAAAGACGCTCATGGCGCCAATGTCTAGCGCCTGGGTCCCGAGCCAAACCAGGTGGCTGTTGATCCGCGTCAACTCGGCCAGCAGGACCCGCATCCATTGCGCGCGGGGCGGTATCTCGATCCCCAGCAGCTTCTCCACCGCCAGGGCGTAGCACAGGTTGTTCGAGAGGTTCGCCAGATAATCGACGCGGTCCGTCAGGGTTACCACCTGCTGGTAGTTGAGCGCTTCGCACTGCTTCTCGATCCCGGTGTGCAGGAAGCCGATGTCCGGTTCGGCGCGGCGAATGGTCTCGCCTTCCAGCTCCAGCAGAAGCCTCAGGACGCCGTGTGTCGAAGGGTGTTGCGGACCCATGTTGAGGGTCATCCGGCGCTCACCGGCTTCGTCGTTCGTGGTGGCGTCCGGCTGGTCGTTCATCATTCGTCCTGATAGCTGTATTTATGGCCGTGGACCGGAAAGTCCTTCCGCAGCGGATGTCCTTCCCAATCCTCGGGCATCATGAGCCGTTTCAAGTTCGGATGGCCGCGGAAGCCGATGCCGAACAGGTCGAAGACCTCCCGCTCGTACCAGTTCGCTCCGCGCCAGATTTCCGTTACCGAATCGATTTCCGGCGCCTCACCGGGAAGGCGGCATTTCAGCCTGAGGCGCGCTCGGTGCTGGATCGAATGGAGTTGATAGACGACCTCGAACCGCGGTTCGGCCGGATGCCAGTCGAGCGCCGTGATTCCGGACAGCCGCACGAACCCCTGCTCATGCTTCAGGATCCGGCATGCCTCGCGGATCTTACCGGGTTCGATGTAGAGGATGACTTGGTCCCGGACGCGGCCGGCATCCATGATCGCCGAGGGATCGTACCCTTCAAGTGCAACTGCCGCCGGGATGTCGTCGAATTCGTCCGGGAGCATGGCTTGGGGTTACGTTTTCTCCGCCGGCGCCTCTTCGGACCAGTCGGGAACGCCCTTCTTCCAGATATAGTAGAACCCGCACAGCACGAGATCGATGAAGAGGAACATCACCAGCCAGCCATACCAGCCCAGTTGATCGTAGACGACCGCCCACGGGTAAAGGAAGACGACTTCCACATCGAACAGAATGAAGACCATGGCCACCAGGTAGAACTTCACACTGAAGCGCTCCCTGGCCGAGCCCACCGGTTCCATGCCGCACTCATAAGGAGAGTCTTTTCTCGCGTTCCGGACCCTTTTGCCCAGCAGGAACGAAATCCCGATCATGCCAGCCGCAATGGCCATTGCGATCAGGATCTGGAGCAGGACCGGGAAATAGGTTTCGGCGAGTGAGCTTGGCATGAGGCTTCGTTCGAGCGACGATCAAAACGCCAGATTCTGACTATAATGAGGGCGAAGGCGGCTGTCAATACGGACCTCGTCGTCCGCTGGGAAGGCCGCCTGGATCGATGCGAGATATGTCCACCACCACTCCCCTGGTCGAGATTACTGTAAACGGCGAGCGACGGCAGGCGCCGCGAGGGCAGACGGTGCCCGAGTTGCTGGCCTCGCTCGAGATCCCGGCGGACCGGGTGGCCATCGAACTCAATCGCGAAATTCTGAAAAAGGACCGCTGGGAGTCCACCCGGCTCGCCGGCGGCGAGGAGCTGGAAATCGTTCATTTTGTGGGCGGCGGCTGATTTCGGGCAAGCCAGGCAAGCCAGGCAAGAATCCCTATTGACAGGTTCCCGTGTTCGGGTACAATCAGGAGTGCCCCCTGAGCAAAACGGAAGGCGCATATCGTGTTCAAAACAAAAAAGGCCCGTTCCGAAGGTGCAGCCGATCGAACTTACAATTCGAGCGAGGTGGCGCGGATCGCCGGCGTCAGCCTGCGGCAGCTACAGTGGTGGGACGAGCGCAAGGTGGTCTCGCCGAGGCACGAGGGGCACAAACGAGTTTATCGGCCGTCCGAGGTGATCGAAATCACCGTGATTGCCGAATTGCGGCGTAAAGGCTTCTCTTTACAGAAGATCCGCCGCGTGCTTCGCTTTCTCCAGCGGGAGATGGGCCGACGGCTGAGCGATGTTTTGGCTCACGAGTCGGAGCTCCACCTGATAACCGACGGGAAGACGATCTACCTGGAAGACAGCGAGTCGCGCATAATTGACTTGCTGAAATCGGCACAGCAGCCCATGTTTTTGGTCTGCGTGACGGATCAGGCCCGTCGCCTCGATATGGCCAGGAAGAAACCGCCCAAGCCCACCCGTGTCTCCCGCCGCAGCGCTCAAGCCGTCTGATCCGTTGCCTCTAATTCATTGTTTTTGTTAGACTTAATGTCAATAACTGCCTCCGGATGTCGATGCAGCGGCAGCCGGTGCGGGATCTGGATTCCCGGAGCTTTTCGCGCCGGATTTCAAAGCCGCCTGACATGAACCCTTTCGGGTGCCGGTGCGTCCAAGTTGATATACTCGAATCAAGTCAGTAGCTGGGGAGGTTTGATGTCGCGATTTTGGCGTTCGATGATACTGGCACCGGTGATTGTCGCGTTCGGTGCGCTGGTTGGCGGAGTTTATGGTCCGGGGCTTCCGGGTGTGTCCGCAGCCTCGTCGGAAGACGAGATCAAGGCCAGCCTGAAGACTTTTTCGGGCGTTTACGCAGTTGTGGAGAAGAATTTCGCGGACGAGCTCTCTGCCGACAATGCCATTTACGACGGCGCGATCCCGGGCATGCTTCGCACGCTCGATCCCCATTCCAGCTTCTTCGATCCGCGCGAGTTCCAGCTCTTGCGGGAGGATCAGCGAGGAGCTTATTACGGAGTCGGCATGTGGGTGGTCGGGCGGAACGGAAAGACCATCGTTGTCACGCCATTCAAGGACTCGCCGGCATATAAAGCGGGCATTCATCCCGGCGACGTAATCGTTGAAGTCGATGACACGAGCACTGAAGGGCTGGATACGAACGAGGTCGCCGACCTGCTGAAGGGTCCGAAGGGGACCGAAGTGCAGGTTAAGGTGCAGCGCAAGGGGCGGCCGGATCCGCTGGTCTTCAATATCATCCGGGACGAAATCCCGCGCTACAGTGTGAACGATCCGTTCTTCCTCGAAGACGGGATTGCGTACATCGACATCGAGCAGTTCAACGAGAACACTTCCCGCGAGGTCGAAAATGCATTCAATGAGCTTGGCGAGGAGAACATCCGGGGTCTGGTGCTGGATCTGCGCGCCAATCCGGGAGGCTTGTTGAACGAAGGCGTCAAAGTGGCCGACCGTTTTCTGCGTAAGGGGCAGGTGATCGTAAAGCATCGGGGCCGGACATCTCCCGAGAAGCCCTATATCGCTCGCCGAGGCGATCGCGGGCAGGAGTATCCGGTTGTCGTGCTGGTAGACAAATATTCGGCGTCGGCGGCCGAAATTGTGGCCGGGGCTTTGCAGGATCACGACCGCGCCTGGATCCTGGGCGAGAATACCTTCGGCAAGGGTCTTGTCCAAACGGTCTATCCATTGGCCGAGAACACGGGTCTGGCGCTGACGACCGCCCGATACTACACGCCGAGCGGGCGGCTGATTCAGCGCAGCTACAAGGGCAAGTCGTTCTTCGACTACTACTACCGCGGCCGGGCATCGGAAGCGAAGAATCCCGACGACGTGAAGATGACCGACAGTGGGCGCACGGTCTATGGCGGCGGAGGCATCGCTCCCGACGAGAAATTCGAGGGCGAGAAGATGACGGCGCTCCAGCGGAAGCTGCTGCGCAAGTACGCCTTCTTCAACTTCACCGCCAAGTACTTCGGCACACACTCCACGGATCTGCCCAAAGGTTGGGAGCCGGGGCAAGATGTGCAGTCCGAGTTCCATCTCTTCTGCCTCGAAGAAGGGGTCGAGTTCACTGAAGCGGAGTGGACCGAGAACCATGAATGGATTGCCCAGCAACTGAAGCGCGAGATGTACATCACGGCCTTCAGCGACGCCGAGGCTCGTCGTATCTCGATTGAGACCGACCCGGCGGTGGCCGCCGCGATCAAGGCGATGCCGAAGGCTCAGGCGCTGCTGGACCGGGCGAAGCAGGTGATC
>CAYLSS010000466.1:0-4535 GCA_964385765.1 uncultured Solibacteraceae bacterium | reverse complement strand
GTGCTGTGCGAGAAACCGGCCGCCCTGACGTTTGAAGAAGCCGAGTCGATGGTCCGTGTCAGCGAGGAGACCGGCAAGACGCTGGGAATCGCCTATTACCGCCGCCTCTATCCGAAGGTGCAGCGGGCCCACGAGTTGATGCACGACGGTGCGATCGGCCGCCCGCTTCTCGCTGAGATCAACTGCGCCGAGTACTACAACGGCGAGGAGGAAGGCGGGCGGTGGCGGATCGATCCCGACCTCTCGGGCGGCGGGCCGCTCTACGACATTGGCTCCCATCGCATCGATCTATTGAACTACCTGTTCGGCCGGCCGGTACGCGTGTGCGGGCAGATCGCCAATGTCGTCCACGATTATCCGGTTGAGGACTGCGCCACGGTGCTGATTGAATACGAAAGCGGAGTCCGGGGGGTGGTCGATGTCCGGTGGAACTCGCGTATCTCCCGCGACGACTTCCGAATTCTGGGGGCGGAAGGCGTGCTCGATCTCTCACCACTGAATGGCCCCGCACTGGTCCAGCCGGGAGGGGTCGAGCACCTGCCCAGCCATGACAATCTGCATTTCCCCCTAATCGAGAACTTCGTGGCGGCGGTATTAGATCGGAATCCACTGGCGGCGCCCGCTTACCGTGCCATTCGGACCGACTGGGTCACCCAGCAGGTCATGCAGGCCCACGCTGAAGATCGTTATTTCTACCTGGGCTAGCGGATGCTTAACGGACGATCCGGTCATTGGCGCCCGACTCCTCGACCTCGGTACCGAGTGTCGCCGGGAACCAGGCGGCGACGGAGGTTTGATCGAGTTTGCCTTTCCCGGGGGGTCCGGGAGTTTCCGCGGGAGCGGCAGCCAGGCGGAATTCGTACGTGTCGAAGGTAATCCGGTCACCGTCGTGGATTGGCCGTTCTCGTTCCTCGAGTCCGCTCGAGAACAGTTCACCATTGAGCCTGGTGCCATTCAGGCTGCCGAGATCGCGAAGGAAGTAAGCGCCTTGCCGGTACTCGATCCGGGCGTGGCGCGCCGAGATGGTCGGGAAGGGGAGAATGATATCATTCGCGTCAGGATCGCGGCCGATCCGCACCGAATTCGAGCGGAGAAGGTAGTGCTGCCGGGCCACCTCTCCCGACAGTCCATGAAGCGCAAGAGTTCCGGGAACCTCGTTGGCTTGGGACGGGAGGTTTCCTGGAGACTGGACTCCAGACCGGATCACATGGGCCAGCAATCCGAGCAGGATGATCGCCAGCAGGCCGAGCAGCCACAGGGGGGCGTTGAATAAAAGGTCCAGGCTCATAGTCGCTCCCGCATCAGTCTTATCGGCAAAACCGAGCTGTTTCCTGACTGAAAATGCGGGGCGACAACAGCGCCGCTCAGTCCTCGAGGATCACGTGAGCAAGAGCCGTTTGCCTGGTGTGGGTGATGGACAGGGCAACGTTGCGAACACCCAGCTTTCGGGCGTAGTCGGCGGCCTTCCCGTGAAACTGGAGGGTTGGTTTGCCCGATGGCAGATTGACCACTTCGAAGTCCCGCCAACGAACGCCTCGCTTCCACCCGGTCCCGATGGCCTTCATGCCCGCCTCCTTGGCTGCGAAGCGGGCGGCGTAGCGCTCGTAGCGATTGGCTTTGCGTTCGGCATAGGCAATCTCACGAGGAGTGAAAACACGCTTGATGAAGCGATCACCGAAACGCTCGGTTGATCCGCGAATGCGATCGACTTCCGCGAGGTCGACGCCCGTGCCGACAATCACAACTCTTCTCCTGTGGTGGTGAGGGTCAAGCGACCGTGCTTCACGCCTTTCGTGCTGATGAGAGCGTCGGCGATCCTGCGAACCGTACTGGCAGGCCCTTTCACCACCAGGACCTCGATGCAGTTATCCCGGTCCAGGTGGACGTGAACCGTCGAGACGATGTGGTGGTGATGGTCGTGTTGCAGTTCGATCAATTTGTCGCTCAGCATGCGAACGTGGTGGTCATAAACCAGTGTTACGGTTCCGACGACATTGCTCTCCGGCAACTCCCAGGCCTGTTCCACCAGCTCGTTTCGAATGAGATCGCGAAACGCCTCGGACCGGTTCGTATAGCCGCGCCTCGCAATGAGGTCATCGAATTTGTCTAACAGGGCGGAGTCAATGGCGACCCCGATTCGGCTCAGCTCGCTCATCCTTTGTCTGTAGGCTAAACCCAGATCGATCGCCGGGGCAACCGGCTGCAGCGAAATAACGCGAGCGACCGGCCGCGAGGTCCACATTCGCGGAGCCCTTCAGACGGATGTTGCCGCTTGCATCGTCCTCGCACGCCCGCCGTCGCGGGATTCCTTACAGCACTATCGGGTATCCCAACAGTTACTGCCGTAGTTATCGACAACAAGGACCGAATCAGGGCACGACGCAATTCACCGCGCGCTCGCCAGACTTGCCCTACCAACAGGGTTCTCGAGGAACCGGCCTCTCTTCGGATACAGGGTAAATGAAACGTTCCGGTTGAGCGACCCAGGCGGACCGGAGATGCAAGAGTTAAGCAAGAGTCTTCGCTGCTCGGTGAAAAAGCTTTATGTCAAAAGACGCGTTTAGCTTCCGTGCGCGCCGCTTCGGTCAATGGACAGGTTCGGCATGCACCGGCAACGACGGCCGTGCGTCGAGCTAGGCATGCTGGTGCGGGAGACTACTATCCCTCAGCTTGCTTTTGCTTGCGGTACTCGGCCCAGCGCTTCTTCTGTGCCGCGGCGATCCGCTTACGCGCGGTCGCGCTCAGCACGCGTTTCCGGGCTTTCCTCGGCGCCGAGGGACCAGGACTAGGCGCCGCGGGAGCCCTGGCGCCAAGCTGCCGCTTTACTTCCGCGATCTGCTCATCAACCCTCTGCTTCTGCAGTTCGAGTCCTTCGAGAGCAGCTTCAAGGAGTGCTCTATTCAATGTGTTTCGATTCCGTCCACGAGCCATATATTAGATACGGTAACACATCTTTCATAGAAAAGGAATAACTAAGCCTGCTGTGAAGTTGCCAAAAAAGTGAGTGGGCAGCAAACACCTTCCGTGAAAGAAAGTCCCGGCAAAGTTAGAAAAGCTTGGCGGAATCCAGGAGGATCGTGACCGGACCGTCGTTGACCAGTTCCACTTCCATTGAAGCCTGGAAGACGCCCGTTGCTGTAGGCACATCATGTTTCAGCACCGCGCTTACGAAATAGTCGTAGAGTGCGCGGGCTTCCTCCGGGGAGGCGGCAACATCGAAGCTTGGTCGCCGGCCGCGCCGGCAGTCACCGTAAAGGGTAAACTGTGAGATCACGAGCAAGCCGCCACCGCTGTCGACAAGGCTGCGATTCATTTTGCCCTGACTGTCGGAGAAGATGCGAAGCCCCACCGTTTTGCCGGCGAGGTAGTCCGCGTCCTGACGCGTGTCCCCTCGCCGGACTCCGAGAAAGACAAGAAGCCCCTCGTCGATCGCACCGGTTACTTGTCCGTCCACCCGAACCGAAGCCCGGGAGACACGCTGCACAACGGCTCGCATATGCTATAAGAGAAGATCCTTCGAAACCGCCATGATTGAAACCTATGCCTACGCCCGCGCCGGACTCTTGGGCAACCCGAGCGACGGCTTTTACGGTAAGACCATTGCGTTATCCGTCCGCAACTTTCGCGCGAGAGTATTAATCTACCCTAGCGCGCCGCTCGAGATCAAACCCGGAAAGGCGGACATGCCTATCTTCGAGAGCCTCGACGACCTCTATGAAACCACCCGCTGGCGGGGCTATTACGGAGGCATCCGGATCATTCAAGCTCTTGTTGTCCGGTTCACTGACTACTGCCGCGCCGAAGGCATTGAACTCGAGAACCGTAACTTCACCATGGAGTACGAGTCCACCATTCCCCTGCGACTGGGAATGGGTGGATCGAGCTCGATTATTACTGCCGCGCTGCGGGCGCTCTGCCAATACTACCGGGTCGCGATCCCCCCGCCGATCCAGGCGAAGCTCGTGCTGGAGACCGAAACCAAGGAGCTCAACGTCCCTGCGGGTCCTCAGGATCGGGTCATACAAGTCTATGAAGGCCTTGTTTTTATGGACTTCGACAGGGAGCTAATGGAAACGCGGGGGTACGGCACTTACGAACGCCTGGACCCCAAGCTGCTGCCGAAGCTGTACGTCGCCTACCGCAGGAGTCTCAGCGAGGGAACGGAAATCTTTCACAACAACATCCGCCAGCGGTGGGAGGCCGGCGACCCAGAGTTGATCGAGGCGATGATAACGCGGGCCAGCTATGCCGCAGAAGGCCGGAAGGCCCTCCTCGAAGGCGACCATTCGAAACTCGAGCGGCTGATCGACGCCAACTTCGACCTACGGGCAAAGCTCTATCGGATCAGTCCGAAGAACCTCGAGATGATCGAAACCGCCCGCGACGCCGGCGCCTCGGCTAACTTCGCCGGCTCAGGCGGAGCCATTGTCGGGACCTACAGGGACGAAGACATGTACCGCCGGCTCGAAAAAGCGTTTCACGAGATCGGCGTCGGCATCGTACGGCCCCAGATCGAAGCTGGTGACAATGCCAGC
>CAYLSS010000465.1:0-4549 GCA_964385765.1 uncultured Solibacteraceae bacterium | reverse complement strand
CCACATAGGCTGTCTGCCCTCCGTTCTCGAAGTAGCTGCGAACCGCATAGCTCGTGTCCGAATCACTCGATAGCCCGCCGAACTCACGCAAATAATCGCGCCACTCTTCCACCCGCACGAGCGCCCCCATCGGCCCCCGTCGCGCCGGGCCGATGAATCCGGCTATGTCGGACCGAAGAGGGGGCGGTTCTTCCGGCGGCCGGACCACCTAGAAATAGACACCAGGAACGGTTAGTTCGGGCATTAGCCTTGGCCGTCAATCTCCAGGCCCTCGTGGCAGATCTCGAGGGTCTCCATCGCAATCTCGTTGTTCGCTGCGTTCAGTCCCGGACCCGTGTACTTGCTCGGCCAGCCCCTCCGGAAATTCCAACGCATCACCTCCTGCCGGTTCTCATCGAGAAGTACGATGGATCCTTCGGTCCGCTGTACCTGCCCGTTCATGGCATTCAGAATCCAGTTCCAGAACGCTATGTCACCGGTAATCCCCCTTTTCAGGGTGATGTTGGTGAATTTCTTCAGGCCGGGGATCTTGCGAACTGTGATGTCCTCGCTGCCGTTGCGATACTCGATGGGCGGAACCTCCACTTCCAGTCCGGAAACCTCGGTGAAGGAGCCGCGCACCGCTTGGCCGTCGTCGCTGACGCCGTTCACGGTGACCTCGAAATTAAAGCCGCCGTAGGGATCTTCACGAAAAACAGGGGGCATGATAAGTTCTCCACGCTATCGCTCGTACTCCTGGCGCCGCCATCTAGGACTGGCTCTCCAGGGTCTTCTGTTGAATACGGAAAATCACGAACTCCGCCGGTTTCACCGGAGCTATGCCGATCTCACAAATCAAGCGGCCGTTGTCGATATCGTCCTGGGTCATCGTGGTTCGGTCGCACCGGACGAAGAACGCTTCATCCTCGGTGGTTCCCTGGAGCGCGCCGCTGCGCCAAACTGTCCTCAAGAAGTTGCTGATCACAAGACGGACCCTGGCCCACAGCTTCTCGTCGTTCGGTTCGAACACCACCCACTGCGTGCCTTCATCGATTGACTCCTCGACAAACAGGAAGAGCCGGCGCACGCTTACGTACTTCCACAGCGGGTCGCTCGACATCGTCCGTGCGCCCCACACCCGGATGCCTCGCCCATCGGCCCGGAAGTCCCGGATGACGTTGACACCGCGCGGGTTCAGAATGTCCTGCTCGCCCTTGACGATCTGGAACTCGAGCGGCTTCCGGTTCGGTCCCAGATCGCGGTTGATCATGCCGCGGACGGTCTCGTTCGCGGGCGCCTTGTGAACCCCCCGCGTGATGTCCGTTCGCGCGTAGATTCCCGCGACGTGTCCCACCGAAGGAATTAGCGGAGTGCCCTGCGTGCGGGAGTCGAAGATGCGGATCCACGGATAGTAGACCGCTCCGTACGTGCTGTCGCGCGGGGGCAGGATCGTCTGGACGTCGCCCTGACCTTGGGCGATCGACAGTATCGCAAAGCGGTCCCGAAGCGTTTCGCATTGATCGACCAGCGCGTTCGTGATCTGGAAACTGTTGTTGATATTTCCGTTCACTTCATCCGGTGCGACCAGCATGTTCACTTCGTCGATTGACGCCAACCCCGCCAGTCCGGTGCGCTGATCCGGCGGCACCGATGGGTCCCCGCTGAACTCAGTCGGCGTGATCGCGGCCCCGGCTGTCCCCCCGATCAGCGCGCTTCCCGCGCCTCCATTCGCAAGATTCGTAGGTCCGCCGTCATTGGGTCTGGAAGGAACAACCGGATTCGGCGGATTGGCCTGCCACCAGGCGGCGCGGGCCAGCGCCGATTGGCCGTTTACGGTCTCAATCACCTGCCCCGGATTGGCGTCCGGGATGTTGTCGTAATTCTCCGGGTTAACGCCGTCGTCGATGGTCACCTGGAAGGTATTCGGGTCCGTGCCCGCCGCCACCGTTACCTGGATGTTGTCGCCGGCTGCGCCGGGGACTCGCGCGAAGACTCGCAACACCGTATCGGCGTTTGCCGTCGGGAGATCGGCAGTGGCCAACCCGGGATCCAGGGCGACGTCGTTCGGCCGCGCCGGAAACGCCGTTCCCGCGCCGAGGTGAACGTACTGCACATCAACCAGCTTCGAAGCCGTGTTAATGAGGCTTTCTACGAAGTTCGACCGCCCCGCGACATCCGTGAGGTTGTCGTAGTCTTCGAAGACATCCGGCTCCCGACGAAACGGGCTCGAAAGATTGGCCGGATTCGTCGGATCCACAAACGGGCTGGGAATCCCGTCGCGATAGTACATCAGCGTGATCCGGAACCAACTGGCCGGATTCTGAGTCGCCGCCTGGATGCGAACCAGCAGATTGTTGCCCCAAACGCCTGGCCCGATTGCCTGCATCTGCAAGACGTTCTGCGGGTCGTTCGCCGCTCCCGGCGCCACATAATTCGCCGATGCCGCGATCGCTCCATTTCCCACCACGCGCGCGATGAACGCGCGCTGGCCGCCGTTATCGAAGAACCCGCGCACTCCGAACGGCATGAATGATGTGACTGGATCGATCGTCTCGCCGAACCAGCGAACGTAATCTCCCCAGTTCGTGACCAGCCGGGGCGTGGTCGGTCCCCTCTCGGTCAGACCGACAAAACCGGCGGTGCTTGTCCCAACACCCTCGATAGGGCGTGGTCCGGCCGGAACCTCTTCTACATAGACTCCTGGGCTCAGGTATTCGGGCATCTTGCCTCCTCGCTCTACGAAACCGTGATGATCTGGTTCTGCTCCAGCGCCGCCGGCAGCGTAACAGCGATCACGCCGTTGCGGCCATTGCGCTGATCCTGCGCAGTGATATTCGTTGCCACTCCTTCCTGCACCCAGCGAAGGGGCAGGCTGAAACTTCCTCTGTCATCCGTGAGGACGCGCTCATTGAGCCCTTCCTCGACTAGTACATCCGGCACCGGGTCCCCATTGGTGTCCTCGACGATTCCACGCACCACCGGTATATAGGGTGCAAACGGATAGTTCGAAGCAGGCAGCAGGGCCACCACCGATGGCTGCGAGGTAATCGGAGTAGGAGGATTCGTGTCATTGTAAGGCGGTGCGTCGAACTCCACTCCGTCGCTCGTTACCCGGTAGAGGGGACGATAGAATCTTGTCTCCAGGCGCACCCGATAGTGCTGCGGCGGATGGCTGACATCCGCCTCGCGGCCCAGGCCAGGGTAGGTGACGATGGTGGACGCCGTAACAACCGGCCTCACCTCCGTCGCCCTCCATTCCAAGCCGTCCTGAAGGTCCAGAGCGGCGTCGACCGGCCCGGTCGGCGGTTTGCCCGTAAAGTCGTCGATCAGCCGCAACCCGATCGGCGCGTAAAGCACCCGCTCCTCCTCCGGCAGGAAAGTCCAGCGGATCATGGATTCCCCTCCCGCATCGCCGGACGCAACGTGCGGCTCGCCACCGGCCGGACCCTCTGCGAGACCGCCGAGTCCAGGTTGATCACACGGACGTCATAGCTGAGCGAGAGCCGGTACGGCCGCTGGACCGAATAGAAAACTCGTGAGCGTTCTTCAAGCGTTAATGGCGCCAGCGTGACCTTGATGGCCGAATCGGTGTTCTGCAGAGTCGTACCTTGAAGTTGCGGCCCGCTCAGAATCGCGCCGTCATACAAAAGCTGAAGCGTGCGTCCCAAAATAGCGTGATCGGTAAACCGGCTTCCGCTCCATGCGGTCATCAGGTATCGAAGCAGCAGCGCCATGGGGGGCTTCGAGATCTCGACCGATGGCGGCGCTTCCTGCCGGACATGCGGCCGGTTTCGTGTCGCTGGATCCTCGAGAATCTCGAACAGGAACAGGGTCAGCCTCGCCGGATTGGTGGAAATGTTGTCCTGCAAATCATGCACTTCGGCGACGGGCGGCGGCGCCGGGGTAAGGGTGCTCAGTCCCGCCGTGAGGAAATCCCGCAGCGTCAAGGAAACGTCCGAAATGACGTTGAAGTCAGGCATTCCCCGGCCAACCCCTGCTGCAATCGGGCCGCCGAATGGCCGAAGTGCCTGCAAATAAACTGCAATGCTGGATGCGCCCACCTTCCGCCATCAGCTCCGGGAACCCGGAACGTGGACGAAAGATTCCTGGTGCAAGCCGCGATCATTCGGCCGGCGCCCGGTCCCAAACGAACATTGGCTGCTCAAAGTCGCTCGATATCAGACACTTTCACCGCGGTCTTGAGTCCGGGGAACTGACTGGACAAAGTCGTCCAGGTAGGGTGGATGTCGATGCCGGCCAAACAGCACTGAGGGAGACAGCTCTGGTCAAGCAGATGATGGAGTGGCGGAAGCTAGTGGGAGTCGAACCCACCGGCGACGCTGAGCGCCGCCCACTGGTTTTGAAGACCAGGCCCGGCACCGGCCGAAATTAGCTTCCACCCGCGATTCTAGCATTCGGATTACAGTCCAAAACGCTGGAGCGCCCGTTGCCTTCCAGGCTCATCTTGGATACCGTGGACACGCCATGCTCCCACGGATCTTCTTCCTTCTCTCCGCCCTGATCCCCGCACTGGCCGGCGCCCGCTACTATGTCGACTGCGCCGGCGGGT
>CAYLSS010000464.1:1252-4565 GCA_964385765.1 uncultured Solibacteraceae bacterium | reverse complement strand
CAGGGCCGAGGACATTTTCAGCTTTCCCAAGAGCATGGAGAGCAGCAGGGCGGCAGTGATGGAAATGTTCTTAATAAAGGGCATTTCAACCTTCCCTTCCGCGCCGGAGCAGGAATGCTTCCTGACCCTGGATAGGAGCCTTCCATAAATAGACGGCCAGGAGCAGCAAAACGCTACTTGTCAGCAGTCCTCCCTCGGGACCATATGCCCCACCGCTCCAAATGCTGCCGATTTTCCAGGCCAGGGCATACCCGGTTACTTCCATTTTAAGCCCGCTGAGGCTGACTCCAAAGAGGGGAAGCATCACATTCCAGCCGTAGTGGAGTCCGATGGGGAACCAGAGGTCCCCGCTGCGGAGAAAGGCCACGCCGAGGATGACGCCCCAGGCGAACGTATTTCCGAAGCTGAGAATCGTGTTGGCCATGTCGAGTTCAGTGGCGTCAATATTTGCCGAATGCGCCAGGGCGAAGAGAACACTTGTGGGGAAGATGGTGGCAAATGGTCCGGCGTGGGGCAGCAGGATCTGGAAGCCGTAGCCGCGGAAAAGCATCTCCTCGCCGAAAGCGCCGAACAGGAGAACAATGCCGAGGAACAGGATGGCGGGCCACCCGGTCGGTCCGGACACCGGCTGCAAGTGGGCCCATTGGAGCAGCAGGGGCGGGCCGAGGACGATGAGGGCCGCGCCGGCGCCTCCGGCAACGCCGAGAATCGCGTTTCGCCGGGAGGCATTGGTCCAGCCGAGGCCGATGTCAGAAAGTTTTCCTCTCTCGTAGACGCGAAGCGTGATCGCATTGGCCACTGCCGCGGCGGCGAAGACGCCGAGGACGGCGCCGACCACGTAGCCGCCGAGAGGAACCATCGCCAGAGAAAAGAGCCAGATTCCAGCAATGGCGAGGAAGATGAAGAGGCCGAGTCGAACCAGCAGGCCCAGCTTGGAGCGGGGCGCATGGGTTTCCATTTGTAGAATCTTACTGCGAGACTGTACGGACCCGCACACCGCGGGGAGCGACGCGGACCGGCAGCACCTCGGCTCCCTCCCGCTCGATCACGGCCACAACCTTCTCCCTGGCCTCGGGCTTGACGAGGAAGAAGACGCATCCGCCGCCTCCGGCCCCGCAAACCTTGACCCCCATTGCGCCGTCGCGCCGGGTTGCCTGCACGAGGCGATCGATGAGCGGAGTCGTAATAGTAGGCACATTCTTGCGGCGATGAGCCCATTCCTGGCGCAGGAGCGCGCCGACCTCTTCCCAGTCGGCGCGCGCGACGGCCTGCTTCATGGCCTGAGCAATCGACGCGATCTGGTCGAAATTGCGATGGACACCCTTATTGCCATCGATGTGGGCCTTCATAACTTCCCAATTGTTGATGCCGGAGTTGCGGGGCTTACCGGTATAGGCGAGCACCAGGCGCGCGTTCAACTCCTCGAGGTCCACGTCGATGGCTTTGCGTTCGATGCCCGCCGGGCTGAGATGCACGGCGCTTACGCCACCGTACATCGCCGGGTAGTAGTCCTGTGGTCCGGTGGGCACGCGAATGATCTGGGATTCGATGTTTTGCGAGATCTGACGGATCCGCTCTAGCTTGTAGCCGCTGCCGAGCAGCCGGTTCAAGGCGGAATTGATCGCAATAATCAGGGCCGAGGAGCCGGAAATACCAGCCCCGGCCGGGGCCTCCGAGTTGGTTTCGACGGTGAGCCCCATGGGCGGCCGGAAAAACCGGAGCTGCCAGGCCACGAGCGGAAGCCGGTAGCTGCTGGCCGCGAGCAGCTTTTCAAGGTTGGGGAACGACTCTTCGACGCCAAGGTCATGCGAACGCAGAACGAGCCGGGAATCGTCGCGGGTCTCGAGCACGCACGAGGTATACCGGTCGACCGCGAAGTTCACTGTTACGGCGTTTTCGTGATAGAGGTAAAGGGGCCAGATGTCGAGCGTGCCGCCGGCCATATCGACGCGGCATGGAGCCTTGGATTCAATACGCATAGTCTGTTCTGGCAATTATCGGCCGCGCCGTGGTTCCAGCGCAACGCACGCCTTGCCGGGGCGATGGAGCCGGAATCTCAATGCCGATGAAATCGGGCGTGCGGCCGGTAAAGGTGGGCGACGGTACAATGTTTAAAGGGAAGCGGACGCCACCTAGCGCCAACTGAAGTGTTTCGTCTGGATGAAATGAGTGAATTGTGATATTCATGATGGCTAATTGTTAGTTTTCAAAGAGCCGATAGGTAGGTTGTATGCAGGAGAGACGTGCAGAACCCCGAATGCTGTGTGCGGATCTGGTTGACGTCGAGTGGCGTGAAAAAAACGGGCGTATGAAGCGCACGGTGGCGAACCTTGAGGATATTTCCCTCTCCGGGGCTTGCCTGCAGATGGATGTCGCGATTCCGATGCACACGCATATTCGTATCAGCTATCCGAAGGGCGAGTTGGTGGGTCGGATTCGCTACTGTGTCTATCGTGAAATCGGCTATTTCCTGGGCGTTGAATTCGAACCAGGTTCACGGTGGTCGCAGCGGAACTTCCGTCCAATGCACCTGCTTGACCCGCGTCGTCTCGTTCGCGAACAAGCGGAACGGGAGCCCTCGGTGTCGAGTCAGTGAAGACGGGTATCACCACCGTCTGAAGCACCAGTCAGAATCAGCGACTCAAGCGGGCCGATGGAGCCGGACCAAAGGCGGTCTGGCTGTTAGCGTGCCGTCAGCCCGGTATTGGCGGAAAGTGATCCCAACCCTCGGGAGCCAAGGTTTGGCCGTGGTAAGTCACGTTTCCCGGCTGGCCGGCGACGACCTGCCCGACGCAGTTTAAAGGGAGATCCTCGTGTTGATCCGGCACATTGACATCCGGGGGGACGGTGAACAACAGTTCGTAGTCCTCGCCTCCATGCAGCGCCTGTTCTTCGGAAGAGCCGGGGAAGACCGGCAGCGGCTGATCGATCACGGCGGCGACGCCGGATGCGGCGGTCAGGCGGTAAAGATCAATTGAAAGGCCGTCGCTGAGGTCCATGGCTGCGCGGACGCGGAGTCGCTCGCGAAGGTACCGTCCGAGCCGCAGGCGGAGCTGCGGCCGGAGATGACGCTGCCAGGCCGCGCCCGAACCGATTGCTAGCCCTAGGGCGGACACCCCGAGCAATCCCGAGACGTAGATTTTGTCGCCTGGACGAGCCAGGTCACGCCGCATGGCTTCGCCGGAAGGCGCCGATCCACACGCAACCACGTCACAGACAAGCTGGCGCGAACTCGAAAGGTCGCCCCCAATGACCGGGGCGGCGGCCTCCGCCGCTAGGGCGCCGAAGCCATCGTAGAATCCGGCGATCCACT
>CAYLSS010000464.1:0-1242 GCA_964385765.1 uncultured Solibacteraceae bacterium | reverse complement strand
TGGCGCCCATGGCCGCGAGGTCGCTCAGGCCCCGGGCCAGGGCCTTGTGGCCGACATCGGCCGGACCGTGAGTCTGGCGGCGGAAGTGAGTGTCCTCGACCAGGAGGTCAGTCGACAGGAGCCATTCCTCGGTAGAGCCGGGCGCCTGGAGGATCGCGCAGTCATCTCCTATGCCGCGGATGACGCGCTGCTCGCGGAGCGCGGGCAGGCGGCGGCGGATCAACTCCAGGCGATCCAACTCCGACATCGATTCCATATGACGTTTCACTCCTCGGTCCGGCCGATTCCTGGTCAACAAGCCGATTGGGAAGAAAGACGGCGGGCGGCGGATTTTGTTCTCAGCGGGTTGCGAGACACGAGCACGTCCTCACTCTACCAATCCTGTCCGATGGTCGCCGTCTGGCCAGCATTTGGTTCTGATCCGGGGCGAGCCGCTTTTCGCGGGCGGCGAAGCGTGCGAACCAGGGATGGTTTGAGACCGGTTTCTCAAGAAAACGCGAAATCCAGGCCAAAAGCCGGCCCCGCTTTACCGATAAGGACTGGGAGACCAGTTCTATTCACGAAAGGAGCATTATGCAGAAACATTCAATCTCTAGGGCGGTGGGCAGGCCTCTGATGCTGGCCGTCTTAGTGTGCGCGATTGCGGGCGCGCTGGTAGGCCAGGACGGCGCGGTCCGCATTCCGACATCGGAAGCGCTCAAGTTAGCCACCCATAAGGTGAGTCCGCAGTATCCCGATATGGCCCGGCAGATGAATCTCACAGGCGCCGTAGAGCTTGACGCAGTCATTAACGAAGAAGGGAAAGTGGAATCGGTCAAGATCGTGAAGGGCAATCCGATTCTGACCGGCGCCGCCCAGCAGGCGCTGAAGTCGTGGAAGTTCAAGCCGATTGAGAGGGAGGGGAAACCCGTCAAGGCGTCTGCAGCCTTCGCGTTCAACTTCATCCCATAGGGCAGGAAAGGCCCGATCCTGACAACTGGCGGAGTGGATGGGCTCATCCTTCTCCGATTGCAGCCCGGCCGGCTTTTCCAGGGAAGCCGGCCTTTTTTGGGCTCGTCGCAGGAGCGGTCTGCCTCAGACCTGATACTCCGGAACTGCCCTCATTGGTATACAATGCCACGTCAGGTACTCTCGAACGGACGCGCGCGGCATGCACAAGTACATCATCATAGGCCCACAGGGTTCCGGAAAGGGCACGCAAGCCCGTCTGCTGTGTGACAGCTACGATTTCGAGCACATCTC
>CAYLSS010000463.1:0-4566 GCA_964385765.1 uncultured Solibacteraceae bacterium | reverse complement strand
CCTGTCGCGCCTTCGCGAGGAGTGGCTTCCCTTGATCACCCAGGTCAGGAATACTGGTCCGCTCGTGGTTCCACGAGGCGAAGAGCAGGAACTGCTCCAGTATCTGCACGGGCTGCCCGGCCGTCCGGAACTCGAACTACCGGAGGAACTACGGTACGAAACAGTCGACGGCACTCCGCGGCCTTGTCTTTTCGTCGAAAGCCAAACAAGCACTTACGGAAGACAAGAACGGCTCACCGTGGCGCACCTGCATGATTACGACGGCCTGCTGATCGATCACGCTGATCCTCGGCCGGCGATCTACAGCCCGACGCGGCGCCGCCTCATCCAGCGCGACCAACAACGCGAGGCGGAGTTCCTCGAGCGACTGCAGGGCTTCGGACTGCGGCCGCTGCCGGCCTACCGGGTGACCGACAACCAGCGCTGGGAGATTGCGCCGCGTCACCTCGATGAGGCGGTTCCGGCACTGCTCGCCGAAGGCTGGTACATCGAGATTGACGGGATCGACTACCGGCGGCCGGGTGAGTTTCGTTTGGACGTCACATCGGGCATCGACTGGTTCGATCTGGACGGATCAGTCGATTTCGGTTCGACGCAAGTCCGCCTGCCCGCCTTGCTCAAGGCCCTCCAAAGCGGCCGGAACACGATCCAGCTCGATGGCGGCGGCCACGGCCTTGTTCCGCGCGAAGTTCTCGACCGGCTGAAGCTCCTGCTGTCCGCCGGGCGGGATGCGGGCGGTGTCATTCGTTTCCAGCGCAACCAGGCCGCGCTCCTCGACGCGCTGCTCGCCAGCCAGCCGGCGGTTTCAGTCGACGAGCAATTTCGTCGCGCCCGCGAACGGATGCAGCGGTTTGATGGCATCCAGCCGGCCGCTCAGCCCCGCGGCTTCAAGGGCTCGCTGCGAGCCTACCAGCGGGAGGGGCTTGCGTGGTTCGAGTTCCTTCAAGATTTCGGCTTTGGCGGCTGCCTGGCCGATGACATGGGCGTCGGCAAAACGATCCAGGTGCTTGCCCTGATCGAGAAGCGCCGTGCGCAGCGGGTGAAACGCGGTGAGGAGCCCGCTCCCACGCTGGCCGTAGTCCCGCGGTCGCTCATCTTCAACTGGACCGAGGAGGCGCGCCGCTTCACACCCCAGGTCCGTGTGATGAACTACACCGGCATCGGCCGCAGCCTCGATGGGATCGAGAACTTCGACCTCGTCCTCACAACCTACGGCACCCTGCGGCGGGACATCGTCAACCTGCGAGAGATCGACTTCGACTACGTGATCCTCGACGAAGCCCAGGCCATCAAGAACCACCGCACGGCGGCCGCGAAGGCATGCCGGCTTCTCGATGCCCGCCACCGGCTCGCGCTGACCGGCACGCCGGTCGAAAACCACATCGGCGAGCTGTGGAGCATCTTCGAGTTCCTCAATCCGGGAATGCTGGGAGCCTCGAAACTCTGGCACAATTCTTCCGGGAGCGCTCGTTCCATCGGGGAGGAGTCACGCGAGGTGCTGCGCCGCGCCCTTCGTCCCTACATCCTGCGCCGCACGAAGGCCCAGGTGGCCGCGGAGCTTCCCGAGAAGTTCGAGCAGACGCTCTATTGCGAGCTGCAGACGGCGCAGCGAAAGCTCTACGGAGAGCTTCGCGATTACTATCGCAGCTCCCTGCTGCACCGCGTCGATACCGATGGACTGGCGCGCTCCAAGATCCAGGTCCTCGAGGCGCTGCTCCGGCTGAGGCAGGCCGCCTGTCATCCAGCTCTGCTGGACGCCAAACGGAAGGCCGAGGTCAGCGCCAAGTTCGAAGCCCTACTGCCGATGCTCGACGAAGTACTCGCCGAGGGCCACAAGGCGCTGGTCTTCTCCCAGTTCACCAGTCTGCTGGCCCTCCTTCGTCCGAAGCTCGACGAAATGGGTCTCGTGTATGAGTACCTCGACGGCAAGACACGCGATCGGCAGCCCCGCGTCGAGCGGTTCCAGTCCGATCCGGACTGCCGACTCTTCCTCATCAGCCTGAAGGCCGGCGGGCTCGGCTTGAATCTCACTGCCGCCAGCTACGTCTTTCTGCTCGACCCGTGGTGGAATCCCGCCGTCGAGGCTCAGGCAATTGACCGTACGCATCGCATCGGCCAGCAGAACCAGGTGTTCGCCTACCGCCTGATCGTGCGCGACACGGTGGAAGAGAAGGTCATCGAGTTGCAAAAGTCCAAGCGCGACCTCGCCGAAGCCATCATTTCGGAAGACAACAGCCTAATCCGCGACCTCCGCCGCGAAGACCTCGACTTGTTGCTGTCCTGACGGTCAGGAAACCGGCTACCCGCGGTTTGAGCCTTCCTGGGCGACCCAGCCGTAGTCGTGGTAGCGGTGCGTGAAGCTGCCGTCCGCCTTCAGATCGAGTACGCCGAAGCCCTCTTCGATGCCCCGGTGCGGACCGCGCCACCACTGGCCGCAGACGGCTCCATCGCAAATGTAGGTCACGCCCCGGAAACCGACTCGGTCGAGCTGGTGAATGTGTCCCGAGAGCGCCAGCTTGACGCCGTGCCGGGCGAGCAGATCCGTCAGTTCCACAGCATCCCGACACATCACGTTCGAACCGATCTGGAAAGCGTCGTCTTTCTGGAACGCCGGCTGGTAGACCGTCACCGTGAGGATCGGGATATGCGACATCACCATTTTGGGCATCGCCGCGGGCGTCGCCTCCAGTTCCGCCTTCAGCCACGCCTTCTGTTCGTCATCGAGGTAAGCTTCGTAGTGTCCTCTGTTCCTGTCGGTGTACTGGATGTCGTCCAAGACAAAGAAGCGCCAGCCCTTGTGGTCGAAGCGGTAGTAGGTGCGCTCCATCTCGAGCGCATCCAGCACCATCCTCTTGCCGTAGAGCGGATCGCGCCGGATGGCCTCTTCGCTGCGCTGCCAGCCGAAGACATCGTGGTTACCGATGCCGTGATAGACCGGCAGGTCCGTGTGGTCGCGCAGCACAGTGAGGAAGCGCTCGAAATCCTTCTTGCCCGTGGCCGTATCCGTGTCGAGCACGTCATTCACCAGGTCTCCGCCGGTCAGGATGAAGTCCGGTCGCGGCCGCAGCTTTTCCACCGCCTTCAGGCTTGCGGCGAATCCCTCCGCCGCAAGCCGCTCCGCCATGCAGTGCATGTCCGTCAGGTGAGCAAAACGGAACGCCTCCGGTCCGGCGCCGTGGACCATGCCGGCCGTCGCCGTTCCGGCCAGGCCAGCGAGAAAGTTCCGGCGAGTGAAATTCATCATAGACTTCTCTGCCCTCTGCTTTTCAGATTACATATCAAATATGACAACCCGGATACGACGCCGCGACCCGCGCCGCCCGGCCTCGCCGGCGCAAGCGAGACCAAGGGCGGCGCGGGGTCACGCCTCGTACCTCTACCGCGCCGGAGCCGATCCGGTGGCGGGGTTATATCGCGGATGCTCCGGGCTGATTGGATTGCTTCGTGGATCACGGCTGTAGGTGGTCTTCTCCTCCCGCTTCACCCATGCCGTATAGGTCAGGTCCCGCAGCAACTCGGCGCCGGCCGCCACTTGCTGGTAGACGAGTTCGCGCGCTTCGGCGTGATCCTTGTCGGCAAGGGCGCCGGCCTGCTCGAGCTGATACACCCGCTCCACGTTGTTCTGCGCCTTGTCCAGGTGCGCCACGATGGAGGCGAACGGATCATCGAGCACTTTGGGTTTGCCGATGCGGCCGGTGAAGTCGTCGAGCTCCAGGTCGATCAACTCGACGTAGCGCGATTCGAACAGGCCATGGATGCTCCGGTCCCGCGTGTAGTTCTTCGGATTCGGACCCTGCCAGCCGTCGTGGTGGATTGAGTCGTGCAGCGGCTGTGCCCCGTCGCCCGTATAGTGGCCCAGCCAGCCCATGTAGAAAGCGATCTCCATCTCCACGTGCTTCAGATTCGGCCACTTGCCAAAGGACTCCGGCGGCTCCATCGTCTGAATCATGTGGTATGTGCGGAATGCGGCTTTGAGACGCTCGTAGCCCTCCATTGCGGCGTAAGGGAGCGTGCCGGTCCAGCGAACATTGGTCAGCCGGGCCGCTTCGGGATCGGTCATGGCGAGCTTCCGGTGCGCGTCGTAAAGAGCAATGACAAACTCATAGCGCGACCGGGGCACCTCGGTCATGAAGTCGAACTGCTCTCGGAACCAGCCGTGGTTCGGGTCCTCGTAGATCTTCAGGAAGCCCTCCGAGGGCCGCCGCCAGGTATCGGGAACAATCGACAGGTAAGCGATCCAGTCGGTGTACCCTCTCAGGAAAGTGGGGCCATCGTCCGGCAGCCCCAGTACGGCCGCCCGGTTGATGAGTGAATGGGCGCGGCGCCCCCAGCCCATGGCCGGGGACGCTGCAAGCGATAGGGCAATCAGACAAGCGATGAATCGCATCGGCTCACCTCCCGCCTAGAACGAAATTCGGCCGCCGAACTGGAAGCGGCGCGGGTCGCGAGCGCTGGTAACGCGACCGAAATCGCTCGCGCCGAACCGGTTGATCACGGCGCCCGAGCAGCCGCCGATCGAGCAGCGCGCGTTGAAGCTGTTGGTCAGGTGCTCGGACTCGGCCATCA
>CAYLSS010000462.1:0-4571 GCA_964385765.1 uncultured Solibacteraceae bacterium | reverse complement strand
TCGAGGACAGCATTGAGCTGTGCCAGCACGAATTCCGGTTTCAGGCATTCGACGCGATCCACGCGCAGCGTGTTTTGCACGGTGAGGAGAGTAATGACCGCTTCCCCATACACGCCGAATTGATGGAAAGTCTTCAGGTCTGCCTGGATCCCCGCCCCCCCGCTCGGATCGGACCCGGCGATCGTTAACGCCACCGGCTTCATACTCTCATTAGAGCATTGGCGCCGGAAACCGTACCGGCAATCTCCGCGGGCAGGGCCGGTCCCACCACAGGTAATCCGACAACCACAATTGGAGGGCGACGGCGCCGCTACTTGAAATTGATCCGATGCACGCGGGACGGCCCGGCGTTGTTGAGGAATGTCACCTCCGCCCCGCCGAGCAGCGACGCATCGCCGGTGACCGGGAAGCTGGCCCTCAGGCGAAAGATCCCGCCGACCTGCGTAGCTGCGAAGTACCGCGTGAAGGCCTCGGCGACATCGGCGCGAATCGGTTCGGTTGTTAGCGACCTTCCATTGCTGTCGAAGAACATGAAGGCGACCTCGGAAGCCGAACGCGTGTTGTCATACCCGGCAATCTCCAGCAAGAGACCATCCGGCCCGTTCGACCAGCCGCTGGCGTCGACCACCACTGCCGACGGCAACAACGCAAGCGTTCCACGCGCGACGCGGCTTCCGACGACGACCGTGAAGTGAATTGTCCCGGCCGTGGTGCCGGTCTGGAAAGTCGCGGAGGCGGCTCCATCGAATGCCGCCTCCCGCTCGCCTTCGGCGACACTGAACGGGATAGTGCGTTCTCCGGTGGCGAGGAACTGGATTGCCGGATCATCCGGGGTGCCCGCCACGGCGGGCGCGAATTCGATCCGGATCTCGCCATCGCCGTCAGCGGGGGCGGGTTCGGCGAGCCTCACGCCGATCGTGTGCTGTTCGGCGCTCGAGGCGGCTTCGGACTCGAAGAGGATCTCAAGCGGCGGAAAAGACGGGAACAGTCCCACGCCCTCGAGCCAGAACTGGCGATCATTCATCCAGAGCTCGGCTTGATGGATGCCGGGCCTTGAGGGTTGGTAGCGGACCGCGAACTCGAGCATGCCCCCCGGCTCGATGGCAAGCGGCAGCGCGGGAAGTTCGTCTATTGCGAAGTGCGCACCCATGACCAGCAGGCTCTCGACCGTAATGGCTTCGAAGGCCGGATTGTCGATTCGGAAGCGCCGCGTTTCTGAGCTGCCTTGCTGGACCTGACCGAATAGCACGAGGTCGTCCGAACTGATCGGTCGAAACACCCCGCCCTCTTCCACGGAGAGCGCAATTGTCCGCGGGGAGGAAGCAAACAGCATTACCGTGATGTCGTTGATACGCAGTGTTCCGCTATAGGAGCCGAAGCCTTCCGGCCGGAAGCGAACGCGGAAGTCGACATTGCCGCCCGGTGCAACCACATGCGGGGTGGTGGGATGACCCTCGAGCGTGAATCCTGATCCGGTGACTCGCATGCGTTCAATCGTCACCGCCAGCTCACCGAGGTTCCGGATGCGGAGGCGCGTATCCCGGATTTCTCCGGTCGGCACGCTGCCGATGTCGAGGATGTCGCCGGCAGGCTCCTCCAAACCCGGGCCGGGGATGGTGCGGAGCTGAAGCTGCGCCATCGCGCTGGAGGCGAGCAGCAGGGCCAGGCACAGGATACGCGGGCTCATCGGGCCCCTCCAGGAAGCTGATAAAGCCTTGGCGAGGTCCCTCCGGCGTCAAGAAAGTAGCTCGTCCCCGGAATCTCGGACTCCAACCTCCAGGCATTGACGGTGACCGGCTCGATGACTGCAATGGGAGCCGGCAGCGACAGTCGTGTTTCCACGCCCCGGCCGCCGCGAAGCACGAGTTCCAAGCCATCGGAGTAGATGAGGCTTCCCTCGGCTCCCATCCACAGGGGCGCCTGTGCTCCGGAGATGAACTCCCGCTCGATCGTCAGCCGGCGGCTCAGGTGAACGCTCACTACCCGGACCCCGGTGGCTTCCTCGGTGGCGATCCGAACCGAAGCCGCGCCTGGCGCCACGGCCACGACTCGGCCGGTCAGTTCGCACCGCGCCTCGATCCAACGGCCGTTGGCCCAGACGATGAGTCGGCCGTCCGCCGGGAGCCAGGCTGCCGCCCGCCTGCCCGATGCATCCAGGCCGAGGATCGCTTCCCCGGATGCCGGATGCCGGCCGGTCCAATCATCGCGGGCTATCAGAACCACTTCATCACGAGTCTTGATCAGCCCGAAATCCCCGGAAAAGGCCGCCGATTCGACGCCCTTCGCCACGGGCTCGCCGAGCAGGAAGTTCCCTCGGACACCGAGCAGGGGCCGCAACCCATTGTCCGAACCACGGAGCATCCCGATCGATGGCGGCGCCAGGGGGCCCTGAGCCGGCAACAGACCGCACGACAACAGCAGAGAGAACAGTATCCGTATCATCACGGTGCTCCGATCGATATCGATGGCGTTCCGACTCCGACGGTCGGGGGCGCCGTGGGTGGATTCTGGATCCCACCGGCGGCCGGCGGAGCGGATGGGCCGGTTCCGCTGCCTCCTCCGGCGACGCCCAGGGCCAGACCCCCAGCCGCCGCACCCGCCGCGATCATCACGACGGTGAGCCATTTGCCCCTTGGCTTGGAGACCGACTTCGGCTTCTTCCCGGCTGGTGTCTCAGCCGCTGCCTCAATCTCCTCGATGTACTGGTTGGAAAATGTGCCAGCGCGGGCGTGACCCTTGCGGGCAGTGATGCGGACCCTCACCGGTCCCGTCGCTTGACCCCACCGCACCCCGTAGACCGAGGCGCGCCCGTCGGCGCCGGTCACCAGCACCTCGGTTGACAAACCACTGGCAAACACCCCGGCCGGCCCGTCCGGCGGCATGAGAAAGCTGACGGTCACGTCGGGTACCGGCCGGCCCACGGCGTCGGTGACCTGAACGGTGAGGGGCGTCGATGACTTCGATCCGGGACGGTGGACCGCGCCGTCGCCTTCGAGAAGCTTGATCTGCAGAGTGACCGGCGGCTCCGGCTCCTGAGCTGGCGCAAGATGAGCTGCAAAAACCAAGCCGATCAGGAATGCAGTGAGCGGGCGCATTGTCATCGTCGTACTCCTGCGGGCGCGCGCATTCAGGGCGAAGACTGCAGTCCCGACCGTCTGCACAGGCGGGTTTGGATTCGCGCTCGCGAATCCCTATCGGCTCGTATGGAGCAATACGACTGTGATGTTGTCGGGACCGCCCGCCAAGCGCGCGGCCTCAACGAGTAAGTGGCACTTGTCCGCCAAAGATCGCTCGGAACTTAGGATATCGGCTACGGTTTTTTCCTGGATGACACCGTGAAGTCCGTCGCTCGACAGCAGGATTTGCTGGTCCGGCACGAGCGGAAGCGTATGGAAATGGACCTTGAGCGCCTGGGAGGCTCCGATGGCCATGGTGAGTACGTGTCGATAGGGGTGACTCTTCAGCTTTTCCTCATCGAGGCCAAGCCGGGCTCCCACTTCCTGAACCCAGGTCTGATCCACCGTGATGGTTGAAAGCTCGGAGTTTGCGTACAGATAGCAGCGACTGTCGCCGACGCTGGCAATCTCCAGTTGATCGCCGCTCTCCAGCACGGCCACTAGCGTCGTGCCCATTCCTTCGAGCGAACTGTCAGTTGACGCCAGCGATCGGACCCTTCCGTTCGCTTCGTGGAACGCCTTAGCCAGGAGTTCACGGTCACGATGCTCTTCGCGCCGGATCACTTCGCCCACTGTCTCAGCGGCCAGTTTCGAAGCCTTTTCCCCAGCCTGGGCGCCCCCCATGCCGTCGGCCACCAGGTAAAGACCAAGCTCCGGAGCGATCAGGAAGTAGTCTTCATTGTTCTCGCGGACGCGACCCGGGTCAGTGAGTCCGTAAGCATCCACCATGAGCCTTTCGATTATAGCTATTCGAGGCCGGCGGTCGAGGGCCGCTGTGGTGACTACCGGAGTTCCGCCCGCTGCGACGGAGGCAATGGGAACTGCTCGTATTCCTCTTTCAGCCTTTCAAGGCTCTCGCTGCTGATATCTCCGCGGCGCGGTCCAACCTGATCGCGGCAACGTTCGAGCAGCAGCCTCGCCTCTTGATCCGAAGGGTCGACGGCGAGGGCCCTCTCGAAATGGCCGGCGGCGTTGTCGAAATCGCCTTGGCGCCAGAGCATGTAGCCGATGTTGAAGTGCAGGCCGGGGTCTTGCGGCTGCTGGCCGGCGGCCCATTCCACGTATTCGACCGCACCGGGCGTGCCCAGACGATAGTGCGCGAGACCAAGGTTGTTGTACACGATGGCATCGGCCCGGCGGCGCGCCAGGAAATCGAACGCTTCATGGGCGCCGGTATAATCCGCCATGAGGTAATAGCAGAGGCCCGTCAGAAATCTCGCCTCGCAGTGCCGTGACGACTCTGGCCCGACCTTCTCCAGCCATTTGACGGCCAATCGATAGCTGTTCTCCTCCCAGTGCATGCGTCCCAATTCGAAGCTTGGGGCGGCGAAATCCGGCGCGAGATTCACCGCGCGGGCAAAAAATCGATGCTTGTGTTCCAGACCGGGCGCCAGG
>CAYLSS010000461.1:0-4580 GCA_964385765.1 uncultured Solibacteraceae bacterium | reverse complement strand
CGATGATGTGGATCCGATCAGGCAAGCTACTTCCATTGTAGGGCCCGGCATGGCCAGGGCTTTGGACGAGGCCGGTCTTCGATCAAACCCGGCACGGGCTCGCCCGCTGCCGTCGAAGTCTCCGCCAGAGCCACCAGACCGGGTGGGCCGCTGATTCCGGCCCGCGGCGGCAGGCCTGCGGAGAGGCTCTGCGAAAATTGATCGAGGAATGTGACCGGGCAAAGCACCGCGTCCGCCGGTCGGGCGACGCTGTCCGGCGGCACGGCTCGGGCTCGATGAATGGGTCAGGACATTAGCTTGCCACGGGGCAGGCCGCGCCGGACAAGGCCGCGTTCAGGCTCTTCAGCTTGGCTGCGAATGTCGTGCGTTTGAGCCCGAGCATCTCCGCCGCCTGTTTTTTGTTGCCGCCGGCCTTCTGCATCGCCTGCTCGAGGATCGCGCGTTCGATGCGTCCGACCGTCTGTTCGTAGTCCAAACCGTCATCGGGGACGGCGACCACGGGGGTCGAAGTGATGGGGATGGGCTTCGTCTCACGAATTGAAGGAAGCGGGAAATCGCTCGGATACAGCATGGTTCTTTCGCCGCTGAGAGCGATGGCCATCTCGACGGCATTCTCGAGCTGCCGGACGTTGCCAGGCCAGCCGTAGCTCTGCAGGCGCCGCTGCGCTTCCGGGCCGATCCGGCGGGGCGGCAGATTCTCCTGGGCGCAGATCTTCCCGATGAAGTGGTTGACCAGCGGCGGGATGTCGCCCAGTCGCTCTCTGAGCGGCGGCAGCGTCAACGGCACCACGTTCAAGCGGTAGTAAAGATCCTCGCGAAACTTGCCTTCGCGTACCTTCTCGACGAGATTCGCGTTGGTGGCCGCGAGCACGCGGATATCGACCCGAATCGTCTCGGAGCTTCCAAGCCGCTGGAACTCCCGCTCCTGCAACACGCGCAGCAGCTTGGCCTGTAGGTCAAGCGGGAGATCGCCGATCTCGTCAAGGAACAGAGTGCTGCCGTGCGCCTGTTCGAAGCGTCCGACGCGATTCGAGACCGCGCCGGTAAACGCGCCCTTGACATGGCCGAACAGTTCGGCCTCGAGCAGGTTTTCGGGCAGCGCGCTGCAGTTGACCGAGACCATCGGCAGGTGCGACCGTGGTCCCGCCATGTGAATGGCCCGGGCGACCATCTCCTTTCCGGTTCCGGTTTCGCCCGTGATGAGGACGGTGCTCTTCCGCGCTCCGATCAATCGAACCACCTGCGCCACGCGTTCCATGGCTCGGCTGTTCCCGACAAGGAGCCTGCGCCAGGACTCGTGCGGATGATCACGGGCGGCGAGCTTGCGCTGCCGATAATAGTCGACCGCGGCTTCCACCGTCCGACGAAGCTGTTCCGCGCTGACCCCGGCCCCGTGCACCTCGAATGCGCCCAACCGGGCCAAGCGCACGGCGCGCTGCGGGGAGGCGTCCGTGTCCACGAAGATCACTGGAACCACGCCATTGATGCGTTGGATCTCCTCGAGCAGTTCTTCCGCGCTCCAGTCCTGTACCGGCAGTGAAACCAGCACCGCGTCATACCCGAAAGCGTTCAGCCTAGCCAGCGCCTGGACGGGGCCGGGCTCCGAATCGCCGCCGAGCGCGGAGATCGAACACTGTTCTTCGACATTGATAGACAGTAGCCGTGCAACCATGATCTCGACCATTTCGAGGACTTCGAGGGAACAGGGGCTTCACCTTTTCTTCCCCCTGGGCTCCACTTTCCATCGGCGGCGGTGCGGGATTCTTTAGATTTTTTTTGACCTACTCCCCTCCTTAGCCTGTCTTATACTGGTTGGGTATGCGAGTCCTTTGCTGTCTCCTCTGTTTACTAGCATTTACGTTTGTTAGCTGCTCGTCGCAAACGATCAGCACGGTGGTTGCGCCGAGCATTGAAACCCTCAGCGCTGATGAACTCAATGTTCTGGTCGACAGCCAGGAAGAGATCGTTTTCGTCGATGTCCGCTCGACGCAGGAGATTGAACGCGACGGGACGATCGAGGGCTTCGTGCATATTCCGATTGGCGAATTCGGGGAGCGCTACTCGGAGATCCCGAAGGGCAAGAAGATTGTGGTTGCTTGCGCGCGAGGGGGACGGGCCAGCCGCGGCGCCTCGATCCTGCAGAAGAACGGCTACACTGACGTCGTTTCTGTCGGCCTGCTCGAGTACAAGCAGAAGGGGTACGAATTGATCTACCCGGAACTTGCCGACTAGCGGCGATCGCCTGGTTCGGCCACGATGACTTTCCGGATGCCGGTGCGGGGAGCTCCGGGTTAGCGCGCCGAGGGTCAGTGCACGTTCTTCCGTTGCTGCTGACTGAGCGTTCTCTCAATTTCTAATTAACGACATAGCTCACCTTCAGGCGACGACGGCAGACGGGCCCGTCGGTGCCGGTATTGTCTGGTTATCTTTCCAACGAGATCGGTGTCTGCCTCTTATTCTGCTGCAGTTTACGTCGGCTTCCCGATGGTTATACTAGAAGATGCACACTTCGCAAGGTTGGGGTTTTGAGCTTAGTGCATTCAAGCGGATCTTTACGGATCTTTGAGCGAACCTCTGGCGGTGCGGACCAGGTCCAGCGGAGGATGGCCTGATGATTAAGAAAGCTGCCGAGGTAGCGCGTGCATTCGCCACTCGCCAGGTTCCGTTCGATGTCGACTTGGTACCCGTTCCGGTCGACGGTCTTCCTCTCCGGAAGGTCGTTAACTGGCTATTGACCGAGAGTTCGGTCTATGTGAAGCCGGAACGCCCATGGGGATTCCCGACCGTTCTGCAGGTGGAGCCAACCAGCCTCTGTAATTTGCGCTGCCGTATCTGTCCGGTGGCTACCGGTCTTGACCGACCGGTTGGTCACATGAGCTACGAGCTATTCCAGCAAATCATCGACCAACTTGGCGACCGATTGCTGGTTCTCATGCTCTGGGATTGGGGAGAGCCCTTCCTCAATCCCCGAATCTATGACATGATCCGCTACGCGCGGGCTGCCGGCGTGCGGGTGGTGACGAGCACCAACGGCCACCTGTTCGCCAACGCTGAAAACGCGGCGAAGGTGGTGGCTTCGGGCGTCGACCAGCTTGTCTTCTCGGTCGACGGTATCACACAGGGGACATACGAGCGCTACCGCGTCCGGGGCGATCTGGAGACCGTGCTCGAGGGCGTACAGAACGTGGTCGCCGAAAAGCGGCGCCAGCAGGCGTCGCATCTGGTGGTGAATTTCAGGTTCATCGTCATGAAGCATAACCAGCACGAGACACCTCGGCTCCAGGAGTTCGCCGGGCCGTTGGGGGTGGACGTGCTCACTCTTCGCCGCTTCTATTCGGTTCCTAATGATCAGAATGACGACACACCCGATTCCGAAAGGCTGATTCCAGATCAAACGGCCTTCCAACTCCCGGTCCGCTCCGGCGATAATGGAAGGCCGATCCGTGTGACGAAGAATCCGTGCCGGAATCTTTGGAATTGTCCGACAATTCACTGGGATGGCACGGTTTGTTCATGCTTCATGGACTTCAATGAAAAACGCCCGCTTGGCAAGCTGCCCGAGCAGCGCTTCGAGGACATCTGGCGGGGTGAGACCTACCGGAACCTGCGGCGTGCTTTTCGTAATGCCTGGCTAGATCTCTCGCCCTGCTCGATGTGTTCATCGGGCTACCAGCGCGGAGACGTCGGCCGCGAAGCGAACGCCGAAGCAACTTATTTTGCGCGCTAACTGAAGGAGAACAAGTGGAAGTGAACGGCAGTGAGCCTCGTGTATCGGTGATCCTCGTGGTGCAGAATCATTCCCGGACACTGGTCGAGACACTGAAGCGGCTTGACGCTCAGACTATCGCGTCACAACTGGAATGCGTTCTGGTGGTTCCAGACGCACAGGTGGCCGCGGATGCCAGGGAACTCACCCCGCGACTTGAGTCTTTGAAGGTCGTCGAGTTGAGCATTGGAAGCGAAGGTGAGGCCAAGGCCGCCGGCGTCAACGCAGCTCGTGCGTCCCTGGTAGTGTTCCTCGAAGACCACAGCTTCCCCGAACGCGGTTGGGCCGAAGCGCTCGCCGATGCTCATACACGCGGTCATTTCGCCGTCGTCGGTCCGATTGTCAAAAATGCTAACCCGCGTACCGCCGCCAGTTGGGGTTGTTTCCTCGTCTATTACGGGCAAGCGTTCCTGGTCCGTCCCGACCACGAATTGACACAACTGCCAGCCAACCACTCCTGCTACCGCCGCCACCTGCTTATTGACTATGGAGACGGATTAAAGGAAATGCTCGAAGCCGAGTGTGTGCTTCACGCCGACCTGCAAGCGCGCGGGCATCGTCTCCATCAGGAGCCCGCCGCTGTTACTCATCACCTCAATTACTCCAACGTTCAGGCAGCCGCAACCGAGTACTTCATTGCCTCGCGGATTTTCGCGTCCGAACGCGCTTCCGAATGGCCGCTTCCTCGCCGCGTGTTCTATGCCTGTGGCTCGCCGCTGCTGCCTTTCATCCGCCTTTGGCGCCTGCTCAGTGAGTCGCTCCGGTTTGGGATGAGCGGGAAACTCTTCGCAAAAGCCTTGTTCCCTGCGTTCCT
>CAYLSS010000460.1:0-4581 GCA_964385765.1 uncultured Solibacteraceae bacterium | reverse complement strand
GCCGTCGCCAGCGACACCAATGCAAAGGTGAAACCGCCGCGTGACTGCGAGTGGATGATCGCCGCCAGCATCAGCCCCGCTAGGCCCAGCAACGCGCTCGAGGCGAGGGCCGGACCCGCCGGCGATCGGTGGCGATTCCGCCGCCGCCGGACAAGGGAGACACCGGCCAGCAGCGCGCAGGGCAGCGCCATCTCCAGCAGGCCGGCAAAGTGATTGCGGTTGACGTACGTCCCGGTGGCGAGTCCCTGTCCGGCCCGGTAGACCTGGAATATGCCCAGCGCAGCCTCGAGCCCGCCCAAAACGATCAGCGGCGCGACCGCCAGCCACGGCCGGTCAGGCCGCCGCCGGATCGTCGTCCGGGCGATCCAGAACAGCAGGGCGCAACCAGCCAGAGTCAAGGTCCAGCGGAATGAAAGCGCAGGGACCACCGTCAAAGGCGCCGCCGACTCCGAGCCGATGACGGAGGAGAAAGCACATTGCACTTCGGCTCGGGTCGGCGACACTCGTTCCAGCCAGCCCCGCGGCAGAGGAACCAACTGGAACAGACTGACCGCAACCAGCGCCGCGATCAGTCCATCCGTGATCCGAGTAGTCAGCGGTGGCCGTCCCGGAGAGCGGCCGAGAGCCATCGCGGCTCCAGCCAAACCCCAAGCCGCCACGCAAGGAAGCCAGTGCTCCCACAGTACGCCGCCATAAAACAGCACCGCGACGCCCAGAAAGAGCCACACGAAGCACAGGATCCCCCAGTTTCTTACAAATGCCATGCGACCCCACCGCTCGCGAACGAACGGCCAGGGGCTACGGCCGTCAGGGCGTCTCAGGGCTCAACCAGAACCAGGGACTCCGGCAGCGCCCGCCGCCTGTTCGACATCCGCCGCACCTCTGATTCCGCGGCTTCCGCACCGCCCCTCGGCGACTCCGGTACCTGTACGTCGCTGCCGAACCAGTACTCGCCGGCGCTCAGCGTCACCGGCTGATCCAGTGTAAATACCACCCGGTAAATGGGGTCCTCGCCGCCGTCGGAGAAGAAGCGGGAAACGTCCGTCCGGGCGATGCTGAACTGCCCCGGTGTTGTATCGCTCGAAAGAACATTTCCCGTAAATGACGGAATCGCCGGATTACCAACCAGGTTACTGGACCATATATTCATCCGGTAATTGTTGTAAATGTTCTCCGGATCGAAGCGCAGCTCAGCGGTCCCGTTTCCATCGAAGTAGGCGATGAGCGTGTCGAAGGTCGTCGCCTGCGGAACCCGGAAGTGTGTCGCATAGACGGCCTTGAAGTTTCCGGACATGTTGAACCACTGCGTCAGTGCGACCTGGCCCGCATCCGGTATGCCAGTCCCCCGGTTGTCATAAAATCCGCCGTGCGTACCGTCTTCAATTCCATTGTTATCGAAGACGATGCCGTCGCCGCTCATCAGGGTAAATGCGAGCCCGCTCACCGCGCTGAATACACCGCCCGTGGCCTGGTTGTTCGAGGTCCACTGCTGGAAGCCGCTATTACCCCACTGCTCCTGGTCCTCGTGATAAAAGAAAATCGAAGTATTCGGACCGGATATGGCATTCCGGGTCTGTCCGTTCGGAAACTTACTCGCCGGCAGGGCCCAGTAGAATCCATTCGGCTTGATCGGAACCGAAATGTTCCCCTGGCTCGGGACGCCATCGGCTCCGATGACCGCCTCGACGTCTCCGATCACATCGGAGTAAGGCGACAGCGCGTCCACCTGGTAAAGACCGGCGAACAGCGGCGTCAGCCCCGCAAACGTGACATTGCCCGCCTGCCCGTCAATCGCCACGCTTACCAGGGCATTCGCCTCCTGCAACGGCTGGCCCGCCGACCCGTCATTGGCCGGCGCGCCCGCTTCGGCGGCCGGAGTTACTTCGCCAAGGCTATTCACCCAGAACGTGACATACTCGCCCGGGATGACCGGATTCTGCCGCGTCACCGCGTCGCCGTTCTGATGTGTCACCACGGCGCGCCCGAAGCCGCCCTCGTTCCACGCGAAGAGCGTCGGCGCCGTCAGAACCAGGTTGATCGCATCCGGCTCGCTCGTCCCCGACGGCGTCACTACCCGCAGCGTCAGCGCGCCCATCACCCCGTACGGCAACTGCGCGTTGATCTGCCCCGGCGACGCCATGTAGAGGGGGAGCTGCCATGTATTCACCCCGTCGGTCGCCTCCACCGATGCACCCGCCAGCGTGGTCGGCAGCGGTGTGCCCCCGGCGAGTTCGGTGGCCGAGGCAAGGTCAGTGCCGAAAATCGAAATTAGCCCGCCCGGAGCAAAGTCCCGCGTGTACCCCGCCGCATTCACGGCCGTGATCTGTTGCGCCGTCAGCACCAGCGCGCTGAGGCAGAAAAGGACAAGGAGTCGCTTCCACATGATACGCATTCCTCTCTTCTACGGCTCGCGACCGCTAATCCAGGCGGGTTCGTCGGGGCCGATCTCCTGGCCAGGCGGTGGCAATCCTTGGTTCGGCGGACCATCATCACCCGGCTTGTTGCTCCAATCCGGATTGAAGCCATCCCAACCCGGCACCTCGTTGAAGTTTCCCGGCGTGATCCGGCGGCTCACGAAGTCGATCGGCTCGCCAACCTCCCGCTCCACCGGCTCCACCACCAACAGGAACGCTGCATTCGCCGCATGCCAGTAAGAGTCGCCGTTGGCCAACCACAGCCGGCCCTCCTGCGACTCGCCCGCCGACACCCGGTGCGTCAGCGCGCTCAACTCCACATTCGAGTTATTCGCAAAACGGTACTCGACACCGCCCTCTCGGACCGTCACCCGCATCCGGCTGCCCTCGGCTCCAATCTCCAGCTTCGTCTTGGGCAGCACCAATAGCTGGGTGCCGTCCTGGAACCGCACCCGCCCCGGCGCATTGCCCATCACTAGCTGATCGCCCGCCGCCAAAGGCCAGTTCGGCACCCCGGTCACCGGCACCGCCGCCCCCGAGATCCGGAAGCTTTCGGCGCTGCTCACCGTACCCACCGGCGGAGCACCCGCCAGGCCCAATGCCAATATCAGACCGATGCTAATAACGCGTATCACCGGATCACCTCCTAAGTTTTTAATTTTAGCCTTAATCATCATATAAATACAATGTTTTCAATGTCTTACGTTGTATACAAACCTGCAGTTCGCGGACTCACTCCAAATTCCCCGCGGCGATCTCTTTCCGTTCTCATGCTCGCGCCGCGAACGTCCGCGGCAGCGCCACACTCTCAAACTCCGGCAGCTTCCGCATCAAAACCTCGCAAATTGCGTTCGCGAACGCCGCCACCCCGTCCGGACGCCCATTCTGCACCTGCCGCTCCAGGCTGACAAAATCGTCCCCCGGCAGCGGAATATGGATCTGCCACGCCCCGGGGAGCGGATACACGGCGTTGCAGTCTCCAAAATCGATCCCCGCCAGCCGGATCCTCGCATTCGCGCACCCGAACTCCCGCGCCGCCGCACAGATCGTCTTCCAGCACTCCTCCGGACTCTTCGCGGTCTCGAGCGCCAGTCGGAACGCGTCCAGGCTGAGTTGCGCCTTCAAGTGGCGCCGGAACGCTCCTTCCAGAAACATCCGACCCACGACGCCAAACTCCACATAACCGAGGTGCTGCACCCCCATCCACGCCCCCACGCAGAACAGGACGATCACCAGCCCGCCATACGACGCCGCCTCTAGCGTCGATTGCAGGATCGAAAACAGCGCCCCCACCGCCGCCACCGAGTACAGCGTCAGCGCCGCCCGCCGCGGCGACCACCCCCGGTCCAGCAGCCGGTGGTGTATGTGCCCCCGGTCCGCCCCCCAGATCGGCTTCATCGTCAGGAACCGTCGCACCATCGCCAGGGCCGTGTCCAGCAGCGGGATCGCCAGCGCCATCAGCGGCGCCGTCATCCCCAGCACCGTAGCCGACTTCTGGCTCCAGATCGCTCCAAAGCACCCGAGCAGGAAGCCCACCGTCAGGCTCCCCGAGTCCCCCAAAAAGATCGTCGCCGGATTGAAGTTGTATCTCAGGAACCCCAGCAGCGCCCCCGCCAGCGGCGCCGTCGCTAGCACCAGCGGCATGTTGTTCCCCAGCAGACCCGCCACCAGCATCGTCATCGTCGCAAAAAAACCGAGCCCTGCCGCCAGCCCGTCCACCCCGTCGATCAGGTTGAACGCATTCGCGCATCCCGTCAGCCAGACGAGCGTCAGCGGCACCGCCGCCCACATCGGAAGCTCGACGTTCGCGAATCCGGTCACCTGCACGCCGCCCCAAACCGCCAGACAGGCGGCCGCCAGTTGACCCACGTACTTCTGCCACGGCTTGAGCCCCCAGATGTCATCCAGCAGCCCGACACCGAACATCAGACCCACCGCCGGCAGCAGGTTCCGCACCACCGGCAGCCCCTCCCGGACCATCGACGAGGCGCTCAACCCCACCGCGATCAGGATCGCAAACGCCGCAACATACGCCAGCAGGATCGCCATCCCGCCCACCCGTGGGATTGGAAGCCGATGAACCTTCCGGTCCTCGACCGGGTCGTCCACCCACCCCATCCGCCGCGCCAGATTCCGCACCAACGGCGTCAGTGTCAGCGCCAGCAAG
>CAYLSS010000459.1:1705-4582 GCA_964385765.1 uncultured Solibacteraceae bacterium | reverse complement strand
ACGGCGAGAAGGTAGAAGAGGAGCGTGACCGGGATCGCGGCGGTGATGGTGGAGAGAACCACGTTTCCCATGGGGTCATAGTTCTGAACCCACGTTTCCATTGCCGGGACAGTTTATCGCAAAGAAGAGGCGTCCGCCGCGGCCGTTTCGTCTGGCGTCGATCCGCTGGATGCGGAATCAGGCTGGGGGTGCGCGTATCTCGTCGAGTTTCGCCCTGCGATACGCTAGAGGTTCATGCGTGACGAGGGCGTCATTTCGCCAACCCTGCAAGAAGGCGAGCGCCAATTCGAAGCCAGTCTCCGACCGCAGCGGCTTGGCGACTTCACGGGCCAGTCGAAGCTGAAGGAGGTGCTGGCGATCTCGATCGAGGCGGCCAGGCAGCGTGGCGAGGCGCTGGACCACGTGCTCCTCTACGGCCCGCCGGGCTTGGGCAAGACGACGCTGGCGACGATCATCTCGCAGGAACTCGACGTCGACTTCGATCAGACTTCGGGGCCGATTCTGCAGAAGAAGCTCGACCTGACGGGAATCCTGTCGAACATTCGTCCCCGGCAGGTCTTTTTCATTGACGAAATTCACCGCCTGCTGGCAGACGTCGAGGAGATGTTCTACTCGGCGCTCGAAGACTTTCGCGTCGACATCCTGGTGGGCACGGGGCCCGGAGCGCGAACTCATTCGTTGCCGATTCCGCGATTCACGGCGATCGGCGCCACCACGCGCCAGGGCCTGGTCAGCGCGCCGCTCCGCGGGCGTTTCGGGCTGGTGCTGCGGCTGAATCATTATGAAGCCCCCGATCTGACCCGGATCGTACACCGTTCGGCGCGCATTCTGAACGTACAGGTCGACGACGATGGCGCCGAGGAGATTGCCCGGCGAAGCCGGGGCACACCGCGCATCGCGAATCGCCTGCTGCGGAGGGTCCGCGACTATGCCCAGGTCCGGGCGGACGGCCGGATCACCCGGCCGATTGCGGAGACGGCTCTGGACCTGCTGGAAGTCGACCGCTACGGGCTCGATGAGATCGACCAGAAAATCATGATGACGGTGCTGGAGAAGTACAGCGGCGGGCCGGTCGGCCTGAACACCATCGCGGCGTCGATCGATGAGGAAGCAGCGACCATCGAGGAAGTCTACGAGCCCTATCTGATGCAGCTCGGCTTCCTCGACCGTACGCCGCGGGGAAGGGTGGCGACCCAGTTGGCGTTCGATTACTTCGACGTTCAGCCACGCAGGCGCCGCCACGGCCCGCAGCCGGGTCTGTTCGAGTGACCAAGGCATATCTGTCACTGGGGTCCAATCTCGGCGACCGCGAGGGGTACCTGGAGAAGGCGCTGCAGGCTCTTGCCGATCACCGGGTGCGCATCGTCCGCGTGTCGCGCGCCTATGAAACGGCGCCGGTCGGCTACATGGACCAGGGATGGTTTCTCAATCTTGCGGCCGAGATCGAGACCGGGTTGTCGCCGCGCGAACTGCTCGATCGCATCATCGCTGTCGAGGCCAGCCTCGGACGCCGGCGAGGAATTCGCGGCGGACCCCGGACCATCGATATCGACATCCTGTTCTTCGGAGACGTGTGTCTGGATGAGCCCGACCTCGAAATCCCGCATCCGCGCCTGCACGGGCGGCGTTTCGTGCTCGAGCCGCTCGCTGAGATCGCGCCGCGACTGCGCCATCCGATGCTCGGCAGGAGTGTCACGGAATTGCTGGCGGACACGCTGGACCAGGACGTGCGGCCGCACCAGGAAGATTGAATGCGTGTCATCGCGGGAAAGTATCGCAGCCGCCGGATCGAGACCATTCGCGGTCTGGATGTGCGGCCTACGCCGGACCGTCTGCGAGAGGCTCTGTTTAACGTGCTGGGGCCACAACTGCCCGGCTCCACCTTCATCGACGCCTATGCCGGATGTGGTTCGGTGGGCATCGAAGCATTGAGCCGCAGGGCCGCGCACGTAGTTTTTATCGAAAGAAAACGGGCGGCCGCGGAGATGATTCGGAAGAACCTGCAGTCGTTGGGCGTGACCGGCGGCTACGAGATCCGCTGCGCGAAAGCCGCCACCTGGCTGGCGCGCATTCGGGGCGACATCGCCTTTCTAGATCCGCCGTATCCGCTCGTTCATGAATATGACGCCGCACTTCAGGCGCTATCCGGCAATCCGGCGCCGCTCGTCATCGTTCAGCACGCCGTTAGGCAGGAGTTACCCGAGAGTTTTCCGCCGTACAAACGCCGCCGCACGCTTCGCCAGGGGGACAACTCGCTGAGCTTTTATGAACATCGTCCTTCCTAGCGTCCTATAATGTCCTTCGCGATGCCTCGCTTCATCGAAGTCGCGCACCCGATTCGGAATGGCATGACGACCTACCCGGGGTTGCCTGAGCCTACCATAGAGGTTCTGCGAACCCACGAGGAGTCCGCTGAGCACTACGAGAAACAATCCGAGTTCTACATAGCGTCGCTGCAGATCTGTGGAAACACCGGGACCTACGTGGATGCCCCGATTCACCGTTTTCGCGAGGGGGCGGACCTGTCGGCCTATCCGCTCGAGACGCTGGCGCATCTCGATACCGCCGTCATTGACGTTACGGGCTACCCCTCGCGCGGGATCGCACCCGACGCGATCCGGAGCTGCGACGTTCGCGGGAAAGCCGTGCTGTTTCACACCGGATGGTCGCGCCGCTGGGGCACCGAACGGTATTGCGAGGCGAACCCTTTTCTGACCCGCGAGACCAGCGAAGCGCTGCGAGACGGCGGCGTACGCTTTGTTGGCATCGACTCGCTGAACATTGACGATACGGGGGACCTCTCGCGCCCGTCGCACACCATCCTGCTCGGCGCCGGCATTCCGATCTGCGAGCACATGACGAACCTTGCCGCTGTCC
>CAYLSS010000459.1:335-1695 GCA_964385765.1 uncultured Solibacteraceae bacterium | reverse complement strand
CCTGGGTCGGCGGGCCGAGTTTCCCGGTCCGCGCCTACGTGATGGTGGAAGACTAGATAACCGGGTCTTTGACTCAAACAGCGAGCCCGTCGAGGACGCCGCGCATATATGCGATGGACTCGATCATGCCGGGAAGCGGCTGATCCGCTTTGATCTCGTACTCGAGCATCACACCGCCCTGGTAGTTCATGGCGATCAGGTCCTGGAAGATCCGCGCGACCGGCATGGCGCCGCGGCCTACTTCCACCTGGCCGTGCCGGTCCATCAGGTTGCTGAGGTCCTTAATGTGCATGTCGAGCAGCTTTGGTCCGGCCCGCTGGATGGACTCGAGGACATTCGTTCCCGTTCGGGTAGTGTGACCGACATCGATGCAGACCCCCATGCGCCAGTCGCGCCCGTCGAGCGCTTCGAGCGCACTTTCCGGTGTTGGGAAGTGCTTGTCTTCCGGACCATGGTTGTGGATCGCGATCTTGACATCGAATTCCTGAACGAGCTCCTCTACCTGGTCGAGCGTCTCGTGTTTCGGCGCGCAGATCATGATCGGCATACCGGCGGCCTTGGCGTACTCGAACATCTTACGGTTCATCGCCGGGTCAGTGAGGTTGATATTGCCGCCGCTAAGGACCTCGATACCAGCCTTCCGGAATTCGTCGGCTCCGGCCGCGGTTTCCGCCAGCGAGCCTTCGTAGGGCAGGTGAAACGACTTGATGCTGACATAGCTGACTTGCAGCATCTTCAACATCTTGATTGCTTCGTTCCGCGAGAACTTGCGAAGCGAATAAGAGGCAACGCCCAGCTTGATCTGGCCCGCCGAAGAGCGAGTTTTCCCGGCCGCCGGAATCGCGCCGCCAACCGCAAGCGCGGACGCAGCGCCCAAAAAGCGTCGCCGGTTGGTAAGAGTCTTCATGAAAAAGCTCCCAGGTGGCGGATCCACCAGACATGATCATACTGCACATCACGTCGGCTCGATGCCGGCCAATTCGCGAATACGCTTCATCAACAAGGCAGCGGGATCTTTTGTTCGGTTGAGGCACTCGGCCGCGACCGGCGCGCCGAATCGAAAGGCGAGTCCGCCGGGCTCGCTGATCCCGACGGGCACGGCCGGGAGTCCGGCGCGGCCGATCAGAGCGATCAGCCGGCCGACGCCCGGCAGGGGAGGCGCGGGGCGGTCCGCCGTTCCGCGGACCCCCTCGGGGAACAGACCCAGCGGGACGGAAATGGAGCTTGCATCGCGAAGCAGACGGCGCAGGGACGCGGCAGTGCGCGTGGGATCCTGGCCGGAAAACGGGACCGGGTAGCAGGACAGCGCCCTGGCCACCCGGGGAAGGAGCCAGTCGCCGGGCGAGGCGAGGTTCCAGGG
>CAYLSS010000459.1:0-325 GCA_964385765.1 uncultured Solibacteraceae bacterium | reverse complement strand
GGCCAGTTGGCCGTCACGATCCAACGGATCGGCGTTTCATCGAGCCGGTAGCGGTTTCGCAGGATGTGGGTAAGCACCGCAGCCGGGTGAGCAATCCATAACCCTGGTCGCTGGAAATGATTGGCGACCAGGAGGAATCTGGAACTTGGCGGCAGGCGCTCCGTGCCGCTGATCGCGGGCGCGGGTTCGAGACGCTCCGCGATTCGCGCGCACAGGTCAGCCAGCGGCGCTCGCTCTCCGCGGGCGATGTACGGGCCGAGAGCGATGATTTCGCGCCAGGGCGTCGGATACCGGCGACGCTTTCCCACTCAAACCTCGCGGCCCT
>CAYLSS010000458.1:3719-4582 GCA_964385765.1 uncultured Solibacteraceae bacterium | reverse complement strand
GCGGACGGCATCGCCTGCGGAGCGTGCTTGCGGTTGTCGAGATTGTGCTGGCGCTTGTTCTGCTGGTGGGGGCCGGGTTGATGGTCCAGGGTTTCCAGGCCGGAACGGATATCTCTCCCGGACTCCGTCCCGCCGAACTGCTGACGTTTCGCATCTCGCTTCCCGAATCCCGCTTCCCGGACGGCCAAAAGCGGAGAGAGTTTCACCGCCGGGTTTTGGAGGGGCTCGACTCGCTCTCGGGCGTCGAATCCGTCGGGCTGGTGAATTCGCTGCCGTATTCCGGTTCGAACTGGGCCTCGACGTACACCCTGGAAGACCGCATGGCCGAGGGCCCCTCCGGCAGCATCGTGATGCAGAACCAGGTAGTGAACCCGGACTACTTCCGGACGATGCGCATCCGCCTCATCGAAGGGAGGCTGTTCGACAACCGCGACGTGCAGGACCGTCCCGAAGTGGCCATTGTCAACCTGACCTTTGCCCGCCAACACTTCTCCGGCGCTTCCGCTGTGGGCAAACGGATCAAGCTCGGCTTCCCGGACAGTACGGCGGACTGGATCGAGATCGTCGGCGTAGTCTCTGATGTACACCTGAACTTCACGGACCGCACGATCCGTCCGACTTTGTATCGCCCGTATCGGCAAGCCTCTGTCAGCCGGGCGGATTACGCGCTGCGCGCCACCGGCGATCCGATCACGCTGGCCGCAGCGGTCCGGCGCGTGGTTGCGGAGGTCGATCCGCAGCAACCGGTCTACGACGTTCGCAGCATGGAGAAGCTGATCCGGGACAACGTCCTCGGGAACCTGTACGTCGCCAGCTTCATGAGCGTGTTCGGTGTCCTGGCGCTGATACTCGCCCTGATGGGT
>CAYLSS010000458.1:0-3709 GCA_964385765.1 uncultured Solibacteraceae bacterium | reverse complement strand
AGTATCATGACCCAGAGCGTGATCGAGCGTACGGGCGAGATTGGCGTCCGCATGGCGTTGGGCGCCCGCTCAGCCGAGGTGCTCTGGATGGTGCTTCGCCGCGGCCTGGTGATCACGAGCGTCGGGCTGGTCTTGGGCCTGGGGCTCTCCATTCCCCTCGCCCAGGCTGTCTCGAGCCTCATCTTCGGCGTGAGTCCTTTTGACATGACCACCTACGGCGTCGTGCTGTTCCTGTTTCTGGCCACTGGCGCCGCGGCCTGCATCATTCCAGCGCGCCGCGCCGCCCGCATGGACCCGGCGGAAGTGTTGCGGCATGAATGATTCGCGGGCGCGGCCCGTATACTGAGACCAGCGCGGAGTGGCGTTTTGAGCCCACGCAGCAGGACAGACACACCGTATGATCAGGCTCAACAACGTCGAGAAAGCGTTTCGGACCCGGGCGGGGGATTTCTATGTGCTCCGCGGGATCGACCTCGAGGTGAAAGAGGGCGAATTTGTGACCATCATGGGACCCTCCGGAGCCGGGAAGTCCTCTTTACTGAGTATCCTTGGCATGCTCGACGGCGCGTGGAAGGGAGAGTACTGGCTCGACGGGCAGCCGGTTCATCGGATCAAGCCAAAGCAGCGGATCGAGCTGAACAAGAAGTATGTCGGCTTCGTCTTTCAGAGCTACCACCTGCTCGATGACCTCACTGTCTATGAGAACCTCGACCTGCCCCTGTCCTACCGCAACCTGCGCGGCTCCGAGCGCGTCGGGATGGTCGCCGACATCCTCGACCGCTTCCGGATCGTCGGCAAGAAAGACCTGTTTCCGAACCAGCTTTCCGGCGGCCAGCAGCAGCTCATCGCTGTCGCCCGCGCCATCGTCGCCAATCCCAAGGTGATTCTCGCCGACGAGCCCACCGGCAACCTGCATTCCTCGCAGGCTGCCGAGATCATGGACCTGTTCAGGAAGCTGAACCAGGAGGGAACCACCATCATCCAGGTCACCCACTCGGAAAAGAACGCCGCCTACGGAGACCGGGTAGTCTGTCTGCGGGACGGCTGGGTCGAGAACGACGGCCCGAGCGTGGAGGTACTGAAGTCCATTGCCTAGCGCGGATGTGACGGGACGCGAGGCGTGAAGGCCGCGGGTGAATCGACCCGCGCCCAGAGCGCCGCTGCCACAATGAACTAAGACAGATGCCCAACGCCACCATCCTCATCGCCGATGACCAGAAGGACGTGCTCGCCGCCCTGAGGCTTCTTCTCAAGCCCGAAGGCTTTGCGATCGAGTCGGCCTCCTCGCCCGCCGGTATCATGGCCGCTCTGGAAACCGGCGAATTCGACGTCGCTCTCATCGACCTCAACTACACCCGTGACACGACATCGGGCCACGAAGGGCTCGACCTGCTCAGCCGCATCGGCGCCCTGGACAACACCCTCCCGGTCGTCGTGATGACCGCCTGGGCTTCCGTCGAACTGGCCGTCGAGGCCATGCGGCGCGGCGCCCGCGACTTTATTCAGAAGCCGTGGGAGAACGCCCGCTTGCTCAGCATCCTGAACACTCAGGTCGAGCTGAGCCGGGCGCTCAAGCGTGGCCAGCGGCTGGAGGCCGAGAACCGGATGCTCAAGGGCGAGGGCGCGCCGACGATGATCGCCGACGCGCCCTCCATGCGGCCGGTGCTCGAGGTGATCCGCAAGGTTGGACCGTCGGACGCCAACGTCATGATCACCGGCGAAAACGGCGCCGGCAAAGGCCTGGTGGCCCAGCACCTTCACGCCGTCAGCTCGCGGGCGCAGAAAACGCTCGTGACGGTCAATACCGGAGGTTTGAGCGAAGGCATCTTCGAAAGCGAACTCTTCGGCCATGTAAAAGGCGCCTTCACCGACGCCCAGGCCGACCGCGTCGGCCGGTTCGAACTTGCCGACGGCGGCACGCTCTTCCTTGACGAAATCGCCAATGTCCCGCTCGGCCAGCAGGCCAAGCTACTGCGGGTGATCGAAAGCGGTGAGTTCGAACGTGTCGGCTCATCGCGCACTCGGCGCGTGAATGCTCGCACCATCTCCGCCACCAACGCCGATTTAAGACAGGAAGTGGCCGCCGGGCGTTTTCGGGAGGATCTGCTCTTCCGCCTCAACACCGTCGAAATCCATGTCCCGGCCCTGCGCAACCGCCGGGAAGACATCCCACCACTCGCCTCCCACTTCCTGAAGCAGCACTGCATCCGGTACCGGAAGAAGATCACCGCGTTCGAGCCCGATGCCATGCAGCAGCTCCTGAATCATTCCTGGCCCGGCAACATCCGCGAGTTGGACCACGCCGTGGAACGCGCGGTCCTGATGGCCGACGGCGACAGGATCCGCGTCAAGGACCTCGCCCTCCAGCCGGCGCGCGAGAGCGCTGCGAAGCTGGAGCAGATGGGCCTGGAAGAGGTGGAATGCTTCCTGATCAAGAAAACGCTGGCCCGGAACAACGGCAATGTCAGCCAGGCGGCCGCATCGCTCGGCCTGAGCCGGAGCGCGCTTTACCGGCGCCTCCAGCGCTACGGGCTATGAGCGCCGGCGCCCCCGGAAACCGGTCTCGCATCATCCCCTACGAGGTCCGGCTGGCAGCTCTGGCGCTGGCCGGCGGCTCGCTCGGCATCGCGGCGTCGCTCTATTTCCTCTGGACCGGCGGCTACACCGCCAAGCTGCAGTGGACAGCCACGCTCGTCCTCGTCGCTTGCTGGGTCGGCTGCGCACTGGCCCTCCGGGAACGTGTCGTGCGGCCGCTGCAGACCGCCGCGAACATGCTCGCCGCGCTCAAGGAAGGCGACTTCTCCGTCCGCGCCCGGGGCAGCAAGCGCGGCGACGTCCTCGACGCCCTCTTCGCCGAAATGAATGACCTCGGCGCCACGCTTCACGAGCAGCGCCTCGGCGCCCTCGAAGCCACCGCCCTGCTGAGAACCGTCATGGCCGAGATCGACGTCGCCGTCTTCGCGTTCGACGACCAACAAAAGCTCCGCCTGGTCAATCGAGCCGGTGAGAAGCTCCTCGCCCAGCCCGCCGAACGCATTCTGCGCCGCACCGCCCGTGAGCTCCACCTCGCCGAATGCCTTGCCGGTGGCCAGAACGAGCCCCTGCCGCTCACCTTTCCCGCCGGCTTCGGACGCTGGGGGATCCGCGTCAACAATTTTCGCGAGCACGGTAAACCGCACCAGTTGCTGGTGCTCACGGACCTCACCCGCCCGCTGCGGGCCGAGGAGGTGCAAGCCTGGAAGCGCCTTGTCCGCGTGATCGGCCACGAGCTGAACAATTCGCTGACGCCCATCATGTCCATCGCCTCCAGCCTCAAAAGCATCGTCAGCCGCCAGCCGCTCCCCGGGGACTGGCGGGAGGACATGGATGACGGTCTCACCGTAATCGGCAGCCGCGCGGCGTCCCTGAGCCGCTTCATGAACGCCTACGCGAAGCTTGCCAGGATGCCGGAGCCGAAGATGGGTCCGGTAGACGTCCACGCCTGGGTCACCCGCACCGCCAGCCTTGAAACCAGTATCCCGGTCGAGATCGAGGAGGGTCCCCGCCTCACCATACAGGGCGACGGCGACCAATTGGACCAAGCGCTGATCAACCTTCTTCGCAACGCCGCCGACGCGTCGCGGGAAACAGGCGGCAGGGTCCGCGCCGGCTGGCGCCGCGAGGACTCGCACGTCGTTGTGTGGATCCAGGACGAAGGTCCGGGATTCGC
>CAYLSS010000457.1:0-4585 GCA_964385765.1 uncultured Solibacteraceae bacterium | reverse complement strand
CGGGAAGCGCGCAAGATCCGAGCGCATCTGGACGGGTGCTGGGCATGCCGCACGCGCCGCCAGGAGCTCGATCTCGGTATCGCGGCCTTCATGCAGGAACGCCCCGCCAAACGACAGTCCGAGGTGCAGCCTCCGCCAAAGGGCTGGCGGGAATTCGAGACGCGACTGTCACAGTTGGACGATGCGATGGAGCTGCCCAAGCCTTCGCGGTCATGGCGGACGCGGCTGCTGCCGCTGCTTCCAAGATTGGCCGGCGCGGTGGCGGTGCTGCTGGTTGCCGTCGTCTGGCTGCCCGATTTTGCTGGATTCCGCATCTCGGCGAAGGAGCTGCTGCGGACGGTGGTCGAGGCCGAACGCCGCCAGGTACAGGATGTGGCCGAGCCGGTGATTCACCGCACCGTCCGCGTGCGATGCCGGCCCCATTTCGGCAATGCGACGGCGGCTGTCCTGGACAGTTGGTATGCCCCCGGACAGAAACGGCTCGAAAGACGAGGCGACCACGAGCTGTGGAACCGGCTGGACCGTTTACTCGAGCGGAATCACATGGATCTCGACGACGCCTTGTCAGCGGCTTCGTTCAATGCCTGGCGGACGTCGATTCGAAAGCCCCACGACAGCGTCGAATCCCAACGCCTCCAGAATGGCGACAAAGCCTGGCTGCTGCGAACGCGGGCGGAGGCGCCGACTGCCAGCGGGCAGATTTTCGAGGCTGAATTGGTGGTCCGGGCGGAAGACTGGCAGCCGGTGAAACAGGTGCTGCGCTTCCGTCAGGAGCGGCAGGCCGTCGAGTGCGAGCTGAAGGTGGTTCGGTTCGAGGTCTTGAGCTGGAATGTAATCCGCGATGTGGTGTTTGCCCCTGCCGAGCCCACCACGGAGGCAGCCGCCACAACCGTGACAGCACGGAAAGTCCCTGCGCCGGAACAGCCTGCCGAACCTGACCTGCTCCGCGCCGAGGTCCAGGCCTTATATGCACTGCACCGGATCGAGGACATGCAGAGCGCCACGTGGGAAGTACGGCGCAGCGGCCACAACCGGATCGAAGTCCGCGGGGTCGTCGGGAGCGAGCAACGCCGCGACGCGGTGGCGGCCGCGCTCGACCGGATCGAGTGGCTCGAGTTGAACATTCGCGTGCCGGATCCCGATCCGGAACAACGGATGGCTGAGCCGCCCAAACCGGCTCCCGAAGCACCTTACGACGATCATATCCCCGTCGAGGATGTACTCCGCCGAACCATCCTGGCCGGCCTGGAAACCGCCGAAGCCGAAGCGCGAACAGCCGCCTTCTCAACGGAAGTCGTCTCTCTGTCGCAGCGCGCCTGGAATGAAGCCTGGGCGCTGCGACGGCTGGCCGAGCGCTTTCCTCCGGAGCGTGCGCGCGTGCTCGACAACTCGTCGCGCTGGCTCGTCGAAGTCATGGTGCGAGATCACATGAACGCCGCTGAACGGGCCGTCGCCGAACTGGCCGCGCAACTGGCTCCACTGCAACCCGCGGCGGCCCGCGGTCAATCCTCGCAGGCGGAACCACCGCCATCACTGGACTGGGACGAGGCGGCCATATGGGTGCAGGAGCGGATCTCGACAGTCAACGATCTCATTCTGCAACTGTTCACTGTCCAGGCGGCTCAGGTGAATCCGGGAAGGCCCGGCAGTGACCTGCAAACGGTTCTCGAGGAGCTTCCGCGCATTCAAACCGCGACCGGGTCGCTTCGAAGACTTCTGGCAGCGCACTTCTCCGGTGAACCCGGACTCATGGCCGAGCGCAACGCCGCTCAAGAATGACAACATAATCGTCGTCATCTTGGTGTAACTTAGGAGTGGGGTGGTTTGCCTGTGAGACGCCTGGTCTGCGTCGCCTTATTGATTGCTGGCTCGCTGGCGTCAACGTCCGACGTTCATGCCCAGAATGCGCGGATCAGCGGCCGGATCATCGACGCGTCGGGCGCGGTGATTCCGGGCGCCGAGATCGCCGCCAGTGAGCTCGATACGGGATTGGTCCGCCGCACGACCAGCAATTTCGTTGGCTACTACACTCTCCCGCTGCTGCCGGCCGGCAGCTACCGTATCACCGTGCTGACCGACGGGTTTCGTCCGGTCAGCAGAAAAGGCATCCAGCTTGGCGTGGATGACACCGTTCGGCTCGACTTCACACTGGCGGTGAGCACCGTGCGCCAGACGATCGAAATCCCATCGGAACGGTCGATGGTCGAAACTCACAACGGAACGCTGCGAGACACCATCGATCAGCAGCGGATACAGGAGCTGCCCCTAAACGGGAGGAATCCGGTAGAACTTCAGTATCTGGTGGCCGGAGCGGGCCGCACAACCGGCCTGGGACAAGCGCAGAACCGCGGAGTTTCGATCAACGGGTCGCGGCCGAACACGAACAACTACACTCTCGACGGCGGGGACAATCACGATCCGTATTTCAATACTCCGGCCGTATTCCCCTCACCGGACGCTCTGCGCGAATTCAGCCTCCAAACCAGCGCCTACAGTGCCGCCGGGGGACGGAATTCGGGAGCGCGAATGAACGCGGTTACCCGGTCGGGGACCAACGAATTCCACGCTTCGGTGTTCGAGTACCTGCGCAATGACAAGCTGAACGCCAGGAACTTCTTTTCCAACGACATACCGCCCTTCAAACGTAACCAGTTCGGGGGCACGTTGGGCGGCCGGCTGGTTCGGGACCGGACATTCTTTTTCGTGTCGTATCAAGGCACCATTGAGCGCAGCTCGCCTAATCCGCGGACAGCCAACGTGCTGTCGGCCCGGCAGCGCGCCGGCGACTTCGGAGAGCTGGATCTCCCGCTCGAGGATCCGCTTGGCGGATACTTCCCGGCCAACGTCATTCCCGCAAGCCGCTTGAGCGGCGCAGGACGAGGTTTCCTGGAAGCCTTCGTGCCGCATCCGAACCGGCCCGGAAACCTCTACACTTCGCCGAGCGCGGCGACCTTCGATGAGCACCAGGTGATCGGGCGGCTCGACCATGACGTCACCAGGCGAAACCGCCTGAACGGTCGCCTGCTGTACAACTGGCGTAACCGGCGGGAAGCCACGGGCGACCTGCCTGGCTTCTTCGCGGCCATTGACTACGTTAATTGGAATATCGCCGTCAGCGACGTGCATGTTTTCGACGCCTCCACGCTCAACCGCTTGACCGTGTCATTGACCGACATCGACCGGCGACAGAGCCCCGTGGCGCCGGGCAACCAGACATGGACCGATCTCGGCGCGGGCTTTGTCCGAACTTTTCGAGGGGAGGCGCCGGCCGCCCACGACACAGCGGTTGCGGGCTATTTCAGAGCATTTTCGCGATTCCCCCTCGACCACAGCCGGTCCAATCTGCAGATCTCCGACGCCTTGAGCCTGACGCGGGGCGCCCACTTCCTGCGAATCGGTGGTGATATCCGCTTGCCGCGCCTCGACCTACAGGAACTGTTCCGCGGCGATCCACAGCTTCGGTTTCGCAACCGCTTCACCGGCGACGCAGCGGCGGATCTGCTGTTGGGCCTGCCCGAAAGCGTCACGCAGATAGCCGAAGACGTCAACCGCCCCCGATCTCGAGAGTACGCCCTTTACCTCCAGGACGACTGGAAGCTCCACCCTCGGCTAACCCTGAATCTCGGGCTGCGGTGGGAGCCCTACCTGCCCTACGTCGATCAGTTGAACCGGTTCGCTCAAATCCGTCCGGGCGCACAATCTTCGGTTTATCCACAGGCCCCGGCCGGCCTCGTCTTCGTCGGTGACCCGGGAGTTACGAGGTCTATGCTGCGCTCGCGCCCCGCCAGCCTCGCTCCGCGGTTCGGTTTCGCCCTCGATCCAACCGGAAACGGACGCATCAGCTTCCGGGGTGGCTACGGTCTTTTCTACTCACAGATCCGCCAGCAGGCCCACAATCAAATTTCGACCAATCAGCCGTTCTCACTGAAGCTCATTCTCGACGAACCGCCGGGCGGCGTGGAGGATCCTTACGGAAACGCAGGGGATCTCTTCCCGTTCGATTCCCCGGCAACCGACGCCCAACGCCGCGAGTATCGGTTCATCACCCCGGCTGCCCTCACCCAATTCGATCCGAACTTTCGCAACGCCATGGTCCAGCAGTGGAACTTCAACATCCAAAAGCAGATAGGGATCAACTACCTGCTCACCGCGGGCTACGTTGGCAGCAAGGGCAACCACCTGTTCATGATGAATGAGCTCAACCCCGGTCTCTATGACCCGGCCGGCGGATCCATTGACAGCCGGCGTCCGATGGCGCCGGCATTCGGCTCGATTCAGAGCCAGAGCAGCCAGGGAAACTCGACCTACCATGCACTGCAAACCACGCTCAACAAGCGATTCTCGTCGGGCTTCAGCATTCTGGCCAACTACACGTTCAGCAAACTGCTGGACGATGCGTCATCGGACAACGACTTGCCAGCGAATCCCTTCGATATCAGCCGGGAAAAAGCGTTGTCGGACTTCCATGTCACCCACCGGCTGGTCGCCTCGTTCGTTTGGAACCTGCCGCGGATCGAGGGCCGGCCGGCCGCTATCGAACACCTGCTGGGCAACTGGGAGTTGAACGGTATTGTCGTGGCGTCGT
>CAYLSS010000456.1:3958-4607 GCA_964385765.1 uncultured Solibacteraceae bacterium | reverse complement strand
GGCTGATTCAATCCACCAAAGACATCGGAACCATCGTGGTGAAGGCCGATGGCGGCACGCCTGTCTACGTCCGTGACGTCGCGGTGGCAGGCGAGGGGTCGCAGGTTCGGCAGGGAGCGGCAACGCGTGACGGGGAGGGCGAGACTGTCATGGGCATCGCCATGCTCCTCAAAGGCGAAAACAGCCGGACCGTGGCTCAAGCCGTCGAAGAGGAACTTGCGACCCTGCAGGAGACCCTGCCCGATGGCGTACTCATAGACACCTACTACGACCGCACGTCTCTGGTGGAGAGGACCATCCACACCGCGGTGACGAACCTGGCCGAGGGCGGAATCCTGGTGGTCCTCATCCTGTTCCTGTTTCTCCGGCAGGTGAGCGCCGGCCTGATTGTGAGTAGCGCCATCCCACTGTCGATGCTGTTTGCCATCATCGGCATGAATCACTTCGGGGTCTCCGCGAATCTGATGAGCCTCGGCGCGATCGACTTCGGACTCATTGTCGATGCGGCCGTGATCATCGTGGAAAACTGCGTCCGCAGGCTGGCCGAGAAGCGCAAGGAACTGGGCCGGAGCCTCTCGCCGGAAGAGCGCCGGGAAACGATCTTCCAGGCCGCCTCCGAGGTGCGGCGGGCCAGCCAGTTCGGCGAGAT
>CAYLSS010000456.1:0-3948 GCA_964385765.1 uncultured Solibacteraceae bacterium | reverse complement strand
GATCATCATCGCGGCCTACATTCCGATCCTGTCGCTGGCCGGAATGGAAGGCAAGATGTTCGGTCCGATGGCGTTCACGGTGATCCTGGCGTTGTCGGGCGCCTTCATCCTGAGCCTCACGTTGGTACCTTCGCTGTGCGCTTTCTTTCTCAAGGAACGGGTGGAAGAGCGGGAGAATCCTTTGGTGGCGGCGATCAGGCGCGTTTACCAGCCCGTGCTTCGCACTGTGATCCGCAATCCGGGAGTGACCGCGGGAGCAGCCGCCCTGCTGGTTGCGGGTTGCCTGGCGCTGGCTCCACGGCTGGGCTCGGAGTTCTTGCCCCAGCTTGACGAGGGCGCCATCGCGATCAACCACGTCCGGCTCAAGAGTGTGTCGCTGTCGGAGGCCGTCCGGCAGACCACCCAGATCGAGAGAGTCCTCAAAGAGTTTCCTGAAGTGACGACCACCGTGAGCCGAATCGGCCGCCCGGAAATCGCAACCGACCCCATGGGGCCGGACATGGCCGATACCTATGCGTTCTTGCGGCCCAAAGACGATTGGACGAGCGGCCGGTCAAAGCAGGATCTCATCGAGGACATCGAACAGAAGCTGAATGAATTTCCAGGCGTGGCCTTCTCTTATTCCCAGCCGATTCAGTTTCGCATGATGGAGCTGATCGAGGGCGTGGGCGTGAGGTCGGACGTCGCGATCAAGGTATTCGGCGACGATCTGGATGTGTTGCGCAGCACGGCAAGCCAGATCGCGGGAGCCCTCGTCGAGATTCCTGGCGCGGCCGACGTCAACGTGCAGCAGGTCAGCGGTCTGCCGATACTTCAGGTCGACATTGACCGCGAAGCGATCGCCCGCTACGGAATCAATGTCGCCGACGTGCAGCAAATCGTGCAGTCAGCCATCGCCGGAAGAGAGGCAACCGACGTTCTGGAGGGGTTCACCCGGTTCGACCTGGTGGTGCGTTTTCCGCCTTGGGCGCGCGACGATGCATCCGCCATCGGCGATCTTCTGGTGAGTGCGCCGACCGGCGAGAAGATCCCGCTCAGCCAACTGGCGAGGATCCACAGCGTGACCGGTCCCGCGGAGGTGAGTCGCGAAAACGGCCGCAGACGGATTTCGGTCGAAGTGAACGTCCGTGGGCGGGACATTGGTAGTTTCGTGGCGGAAGCGCAGCAGCGCGTGCGGCAGCAACTCCAGGTCCCGCCGGGATATCAGGTGAGTTGGAGCGGCATGTACGAGCACCTGGAAAGCGGTCGGAACCGGCTGCTGGTGGTGGTGCCGGTGACCTTCGCTCTCGTCTTCTTGCTTCTCTTCATCGCATTTGGCTCTCTCCGTCAGGCGGCACTCGTGTTCACGGGAATTCCGTTTGCAGCCACCGGAGGTATCCTGTCGCTACTCGTGCGAGACATGCATTTTTCGATGTCGGCGGGGGTCGGCTTCATTGCCCTGTTCGGCGTCGCCGTCTTGAACGGTGTTGTCCTGGTCACATTCATGAACCAGTTGCGCGAGGCTGGCGCCTCCGTCCACGAGGCCGTAGTGAACGGCGCGCTCACGCGCCTGCGGCCGGTGCTGATGACCGCGACGGTGGCGAGCCTCGGGTTCCTTCCGATGGCGCTATCGACAAGCGCCGGCGCGGAGGTCCAAAGGCCGTTGGCAACAGTCGTGGTCGGCGGCTTGGTAACCTCAACGCTTCTCACCCTGGTAGTCTTGCCGGCGATCTATTCATGGGCCGAAGGGGGCAACGACGATTCCACGGGGAAGCAAGAGACTGCTTAGGCGAGAGGAGTGCCAGCGTTTGGCCATCAGAGAAACCTGCCGTTCTGCGGTCGGCCGAAGCGGCGGTTGCAATCGCGGCAGCGAAATCGACGGATTCCGATGAGGGCCAGAAGCCACCCGTTGGCGCCTTCACGCAGTGACGGTTCCACGTTGTTCGAACCACACTGCGAGCAGAAGACCTGTGGCCGTCCGGCAGGGACTTCGGCTGATTCCGCGGACGGCGAAATGTGGTCTGCTGGCGGAGCTTTTGATTTCGGTGCAGGCGATGCCTTTGGCTCCTCGCCCGGCAGGCGCAATCCGGCAGCCGCGGCGGCTATCCTGGCAAGGTCGGCTTCCACGGATTGAACAGAGTTCCGCCTCGATGCTTCCGCCGGCCTCTCTTGATGACTTCCGACCGCTCCTTCGTCAACCGCCGAAGAGGACTTGGACGCGTCGGATTCATTCCGAACCCGCGCAATGAACTCTGCCGGGTTCAATCTCAACTCATCGTTCTCCTCCGGCGGATCCGGATCTGTCGACCCAACTCCGCCATCCGGAGCCGGGACGTGGGGTGGCGGGGGGAGGATAATGGTCCGGCGAGCCCCGGCTGCCTCGGCCTCGCGCAAGAGGCGTTCCAGCGAGAGACGCTCCTGCCGGCGCGCCCGGAGTGCGACGTTCTCGGCCAGAAGAGCCTCCGCATTGGCTTTCAAAAGGTCTACCACTGCCGCCACTAGCATTGCCGCCAGGATCAATGCAATGCTCGCGAAAATCCGGATCTCGATCGCTCCCAAGTCCATGGTCGTCAGGGTCGCCGTGCGGTCGGGTCCCTCATTTGACCTTCGGGTATGTCCCCTTGTAAATCAAGTACTTAAGAAGGACATTGGTACTAGGACCATCAATTTCGGGAGTTTGTCGGATCGGGCGCCGGAACCGATGTTCAGGGTTCGGGGATGCCCGCTGATTCGTAGCGGCGAGCCTTGCTCGGCTGCTGCTGGTTGACCATGAGCTCCTGGGCTCGTTTCCGGTGGCGGGTTGCGGCGGCGCGGTCGCCGAGGCGGTGACAGGCGGTGGCCAGTGAGAGATGGGCCTCCGGGAAGTCAGGAGCGTCTTCCACCAGCGGTTCGAGCACCTTCCTCGCGTTGTCGTAACGTCACGGCCACCGGTTCGGAGTACGCCGGGCAGTTCAACGTCCTGGACGGAGCTTCGGCTATCGAATCCGTTTAAAGGCTAGAGTAGAGGAAGATGCTGAGGAACACACTCCTCTGGGCCCTTTTGGTTTTCGCCGCCTCGCTTGGCGCTATCGCTCAGGATTCCGGCGCCGGCGAATCCACGGCGGCCTCCGGGCAACACTACCGCGTCTATCGAGGCGATGGATCCACCGCGACCCTGGAGGAGTTGATCGCCGATTCGAGGGCGGCCGCCGTGACATTCCTCGGCGAATCGCATGACGATCCGATCGCTCATCATTTGCAGGAAGTGATCCTCCGGCGGACATGGGAGGAGAACGAACTGGCGTTGTCCTTGGAGATGTTCGAAACCGATGTGCAATACGTGCTGGACGAGTATCTCGCAGGCTTAATCCGCGAAGACCACATGATAAGAAGCGCCCGTGCCTGGAAGAACTACAAGTCGGACTACCGGCCCCTGGTGGAATTCGCCAAGGATCACGGCATGCCGGTGATCGCGGCGAACGCTCCGCGTCGCTACGTGGAGATGGTCAGCCGGCTGGGGATGGAGTCTTTGATGAAGCTCAGTCATCGCGCCAGAGAGTTTCTGGCGCCGCTTCCCTACGCGGAAGCGTCGCCCGAGTACGCGCAAAGGTTTGCCGAGGCCATGGAACAGCACTGCGAGGATGAGGCGGACGGGGGAGAAGAGACCGGTCAACCAACGGCTCCAAAGGACGAACACCATCAGCCGTCGCACGGTTCCGAAACCGCGGCCGATGAGACCGAGGACACGCGGGCGTTGCAGGCCCAGCGCTTGTGGGACGCCACCATGGCTTACTCCATTGCCGAGTTTCTGATGCGTAACCCCGGGATGCGAGTGCTGCAAGTGAATGGAAGCTTCCATAGCGCCGAGCGCCTCGGCATCCTCGAGCATCTGGCTCTGTACCGCCCAGGCGCATCGATGTTGGTTGTGACGATGCTCCCCTCGGACTCCTTTCCGGACTTTGACCACGAGGAGATGACAGGCCAGGGAAA
>CAYLSS010000455.1:0-4615 GCA_964385765.1 uncultured Solibacteraceae bacterium | reverse complement strand
CAGCGACGCTTCCGGAATTTCGAGCGCCACGGGCAGCTACGGTCTTTCCGTTGTGGCCGCGGACTTCGACGAGGACGGCTGGCCGGACATCTTCGTCGCCTGCGACTCCACTCCCAGCTACCTGTTCCTGAACAATCACGACGGGACGTTTCGCGAGGAGGGGTTCGAGCGCGGCGTGGCCCTCAGCGGCGACGGGATGGAGCAATCCGGAATGGGCGTGGCGATCGGCGACTACAACGGCGACGGCCACCTCGACATCTTCAAGCCCCACTTCGCCGAAGACACGCCCGGTCTTTACCGCAATGACGGCGAGGCGATGTTTGAGGAGATGACGCTGTCAACCGGCCTCGGGGTGGAGACCCGGTTCATCAACTTCGGGTGTCTGATGCAGGACCTGGACAACGACAGCCGGCCGGACATCTTCATCTCGACGGGGAGTGTCTACCCCGAGGTGGAAAAGGAGATTCCGCAAATGCCTCACCGGACGCCCTGCTACATCTTCCGGAACCTTAATGGGGAACGTTTCGAGCAGTTCATCGGCGAGGCGGGCGCCGATCTGGCGGTGGGCCGGGTCGGTCGGGGATGCGCGGCCGGCGATTTTGACAACGACGGCGACATGGACATCCTGCTCTCGGCGGTCAACGAGCCGCCCGTGCTGTTTCGCGCCGATGTCACCAGCGGTTTCCGTTGGCTGAAGGTGCGCCTGATCGGGACCGAGTCCAACCGGAGCGCGATCGGCACACGGGTGCTGGCGCGGTTCGGGGACCGTGTGCAGGTTCAGGAGCGATGCGCGCAGACGAGCTTCCTGTGCTCGAATGATCCGCGCCTCCACTTCGGGCTGGGGGAAGCGACGGAGGCCGATCTCGAGATCCGCTGGCCGAGCGGCCGCGAGGACAAGTTCACCAGCGTGCCCTGCGACCACCTGGTCACCATACGGGAGGGTGACGGCATCATCAAGACCGAGCAATTCAAGACCGAGAACCTGTCGAGCTGAAAATGCGAACCGGAACTCTGCCGATCCTGCTGCTGACGACATTCTTCCACTTCGGCGCACCGGCCGATGAGCCCCCGCGTCTGACTCTCATGGCCGGCTTCCTCAAAGACCCCGAACACCCTCAGGCCATCGAGGAATGGCGCGAGGGCCTCGGAGCCAGGTTTGACGCCCGGGCCCTGGTCAGCCGGGCCAAACAGGCCGGCGTGTCGGAGATCATCTGGTACGACAAGTGGCACGACGGCCTGCTCTTCCACGACACGAAGACCACCAGCTTCCACTCCGAGAAGGATTTCCTGGCCGAACTCGCGCCCGAGTGCAGGCGGCAGGGCGTGCGGCTAGTGGTCTACTTCAACGCCTTCGCCGACGGCAACCCCGAATTCGAACAATGGGCTTGCCGGGACCAGTGCGGGCAGCCTGTCGGCTTCGGCGCGCGCTGGCACTGCAACCATCGGAGCATCTTCTCGCCGTTCCGGCGGAAGGTACTGGAGCAGTTGCGGGAGATCGTGACCGTCTACGATCCGGACGGTGTCTGGCTGGACGCGGTCCGCGTGCCTCAGGTCTGTTATGACCGGTGGAGCCACGAAGCTTTCGAGCGGCAAACCGGTAAGACTCTGGAAGAGTCGACGCAGCAGGAGATGGTGGCGCCGGTCCTGTCCGACCACGGCATCCCCAGCGAGGCAGGCTATCTCACCGCTCGCCTGACAAACGCCGGAAAGCTGCAGCAGTGGGAGTCGATCCCCGATGGCGTTCGCGCGGTGGTTCTTCCGGACCGCGCCAGCCTGACACAAGCCGGCATGGACTGCGTGCGGAAATTCGTCGAGAGCGGCGGAACCGCGATCGCGTTTGGACGCGGAGCGGGGCCCGGTCTTGATGCCAGCCGGCTTGAGCCTCACGCTCTGTTCGGCGCGACATCCATTGGCAAGGTGCAAGCTCCGCTCAACCAGGGAACCGCCGTCTCGTGGGATGGCAAACAGGGACGCTTGTCTTCGTTTTGGCACGTTGTGCCCCAGTCCGCGGATGTTCTGTTCTGGACCAGGACGCCGCATGAAGGGGAGGCCCCGGTTGTTACGGTTGCGGTCATCCATCCAGGCCAAGGCAGCGCGTACCTGGTGGCGGCGCCCGAGTCGGCCGTTGCCGATGCGCTGGACGTGCTGGCCGAGCTTCTTCGGCTAACCATCGACGAGCCCGTGTGGGCCACCAACGCAAAACGCGGCGATCACATCGTTCGCGTCTTTCAGAACGAGAGCCGCCGCTACATACACCTGCTGAAACGCGCGGACACCGGGGACCGGCGCATTCGGCTTCGAATCAATCCGGATGTGCTCCCATTCTCCAGGGCCACTGTTGTCCCGGACGCTTATCCGCTGGCTGTGGAAACCGGCGGCCAATGGAACCAGGTCGAGGTCTGTCCTTCGCCGGAGCTGTTGATCGCCGTGGAGTGACATGACGATCCTGGACTGGATCGTGGTCCTGGTGTGGGTCGTCGGTACCAGCGGCGTCGGCCTGTACTTCCACCGTTATGTCCACACGACCTCCGATTATCTGCTGGCCGGCAAGCGGCTCAATTGGTGGCAGTCCGGCATCGCCCACTCCGCCGACTCCCTCGACGCCACGGACTTTGTCTCCTCGGCCGGCCAGACCTACCGGATCGGGATCACCAACCTGGCGCAGCAGTGGCACGGCGTCGGCTACGGCTTCATTCTTATGTCCCAGTGGGTCATTCCGCTGTTGTACCGCTGCGGCGTCTACACCAACGCCCAATATCTGGAGCTGCGGTACAACGCCGCGCTGCGCGTCACCAGCGTGATTGTCCAGTCCCTCTACCGGCTGGTGGTGGTGAGCATGGTGGTCTACTCGGTGGCTTCCGTCTTTCACGTCCTGCTGGGCGTGGACCTGTGGGGCGCGGTTTGGGCCGTGATGGGATTCACTCTGCTGTATGTCTTCACCAGCGGGCAGCTCGGCGTGGCGATGGCGGCAATACCGCAGGTGGCCATCATGTGCGTAGCCAGCGTGGTGGTGTTTTTGTTCGTGTGGACCGACCTCGGCGGGTTTGCGGGCCTGGCCCAGGCCATGCGGGATCACCCGACCCATCTTCACCTGGCCGGACACCTCGGCGGGCTGATCCTCACGTTGCTCACCTACCCGATCGTGAACCAGACCGTGGCGCAGAGATTCCTGGCCGCGCGCTCGGAGCTCCATGCCCGCAACGGCTGCTTTGCCGGACTGATTCCCTGGTACCTGGTGTCGCTGTCCAGCTCTCTGGTGGGGATTTGCGCGCTGGTCACCGTGGAGGAGTTGAGCTCCGTGGAGGCCGATTTCGTATACGCCAGAATGCTCGTCGAATACCTGCCGGCAGGATTGCTGGGCATCTCGGTAGCGGCGCTCGTGGTGGCGAGCATGTCCACTGGCGCAGGCATCGGCACCGCGCTGGGAGGGCTCTTCGCCGTCGACGTCTATGCCCGGTTCCTCAAGCCCGGCGAGGAGGACCGCCACTATCTTTGGGTTTCGCGAATCGCGGCAACGCTGACCATCTTGATCGGCACCGTCTTTGCCCAAGGCATTCCTCTTATGGGGGGGCTGCTGCCGTTCTACCTGGCTTTCACCGGCTCGCTCTTCTTGCCGCTGACAGTGCCGTACCTTGGCGGCGCGCTCTACCGCCGGGCGAGCCGCTGGTCCGGGATGGCGGCGGTGGTTGCCGGATTCCTGGTCGGCACGTGCCTGATTCTCCTCGCCAGCCGGCTGCCCGTCTTTCTGGGGCATCCCATGTGGCGGCCCTACTGGTCGTTCGGTACCGCCTGGGCGGCGTTCTTCTTCTGCAGTTGGATCGAGAACCGCATCCGCGGACCGATTCCAAAGGACGAGATCGCCGCCGTACTCAACCGGCACGATCTCGGTGCCCCCGGCACGCCCGAGGAGGTGACCGCCCGCATCCAGCGTATGCTCGACGCGCATCCCGATCCGGCCACGTTCAGCGAAGTCCCGAACCCGGGGCAACCGGCGGGCCTGCCGTTCTTCAAGCGGCCGGTAACCTGGGAAATCGTGACCCTGGTGGCGCTGACGGCAGTGCTGATCTGGTGGTGGTAGCCGCCAGCCTATTCGAGGACGATAGTGAGCTCCGGATCGGCGTAGACCTCGAAGCTTTTCCAGCCGCCCCGGACATCGACCTCCAGCGACCTATTGTCCGGCACGATAGTCGCCTTCGAAAACGGGATCCGGCCGGCGTTCAGGTGCGCTCGCGTATAGGTTGGCCGGTAGCGTCGCATCGGTCCTTCCGCCTTGGATAGTGTGTCCAGGAAGTGAAGGATCAACCGGTCCTTCTGCCGCCGGATGCGGGCGACGTAACGCCCGGATTCGTCGTCTACTTTCCACAGCGGCTCGCCGAGCGCTTCGCTCCAGAGATGCGCGATCAAATCCTCGCTGGGCAGGATGTCGGATTCGGGCACCGCCACGGCGTAGGCAAAACCATTTCCCACGCGGCGCCGTGTGAGCAGCGGCATCTGGCCTTCTCTTCGGGTGTGGGCCCAGAGCAGGACTTCAGCGGTCGTCGGCCGAAGATGGACAACCGCGCCCGTCAGGTTCGTGACCCCATCGTCCCTCTTGACGGTCAGCAAGGTCTTGCCT
>CAYLSS010000454.1:0-4615 GCA_964385765.1 uncultured Solibacteraceae bacterium | reverse complement strand
GTCGCCAGGGCTTCGCCGTCCACGTCTTCGGCAATCATCAGCAGAGGCTTGCCCTTCTTGGAGATCGCTTCGAGAAGCGGCAACAGGTCCTTGACGCTCGAGATCTTCTTTTCGTGGATCAGGATGTAGGGATCTTCGAGAACACATTCCATGCGCTCGGGATCGGTCACAAAATACGGCGAGAGGTAGCCGCGATCGAATTGCATGCCGTCCACGGTGTCCATCTCCGTGGTCATGGTCTTGGATTCCTCGACCGTGATCACGCCGTCCTTGCCCACCTTCTTCATCGCTTCGGCGATCACATCCCCGATAGTGGAATCGCTGTTGGCCGAAATGGTGCCGACCTGCGCGATCATGTCGCCGGAAACGGGTTCGGAGAGGTCTTGGATTTCCTTGACGGCCGCTTCGACGGCTTTATCGATGCCGCGCTTGATCGCCATGGGGTTCGCGCCCGCCGTCACCGCTTTGACGCCCTCGCGGAAAATTGCCTGGGCCAGAATCGTAGCGGTGGTCGTACCGTCACCGGCAACGTCGGAGGTCTTCGACGCCACCTCACGCACCATCTGGGCGCCCAGGTTCTCACTCGGATCCTTCAACTCGATCTCTTTGGCCGCTGTCACACCGTCCTTGGTGATGGTCGGTCCGCCGAATTTCTTCTCTAGGACGACATTGCGTCCACGGGGCCCGAGGGTGACTTTCACCACCTCGGCGAGTTGGTTCACCCCGCGCAGGATCGCTTGACGGGAGTCGTCACTGTAGATAATCTGTTTTGCCATGGATGGTTTCCTTGTAAGTTGATCTGAACTGATCTGAATCAGGTGACCTGCTTGGTCCCCTTGGCAGCCGGAGCCAGAACACCGAGGACATCGTCCTCGCGCATGATGATGTACTCAGTGCCCTCCAGGTTGACCTCGTTGCCGGAATACTTGCCGAACAGGATGCGGTCGCCGACTTGAACGTCGAGGACAATTATCTTGCCGTCGTCAAGCCTCCTGCCGCGTCCCACGGCCATGACTTCGCCCTCTTGGGGTTTCTCTTTGGCGGAGTCGGGGACGATAATGCCGCTGCGCGTGGTTTCTTGTTCCTCAATCCGCTTTATTACGATGCGGTCATATAAGGGTCGAATGTCCATGGTATTGTTAACCGCCGGTTGCCGTTGGGCCTGTCACAAACTGGCGAAATCGTCTTAGGTGGCATCGTCGTGCTGCTGCCTTGCTTTTGATCGCCTGATAGCGGGCATCGTGAAATATCATCTGCCGCACCTGATCACTGATCTCTTGCCAGTCGTGAATGAAGTAACCGGCTTGTTCTCTGCTCATTACTTCAGCTCGCTTCTGTTCAAGAATCGCGATATTGGCTTCCGTATCGGCGCGCTTGTCGTCACCCTGTTTGCCCCCAACCGATCGGAATGACGCCGCCACACGATCGAACTCCGCGTTAACCTGGCGCTTGATGCGCTCCGCCCACTCCACCTGAGCCGCTGTGCCGCTCATCGAGGTGGCCGAGGCGCCGGGCGAGTCTGGTACTGCGCCTCCCTCGCTTTCCCAGGTTTCGATGTCTCTGATCAGGGATCCGGTCATTCGTGATTCCCCCCTCAACCGTTGCGGCCTTCGGCTGTTCCGTGGTTCCAGTGACCCTATCGCTGGTGTCCCGCCGGTAGCGTGACCCAGCCAACTTGGCCGCCATTATCACCCATGTGGTTCGTGGCTATGGTCGAAACTTCGGTTTGTTCTTGATCCTGGCATTTTCAAGCTTGACCCGATCTGCTTCTTCTTCACTCGCTACCCGGGCAGCAGTCCTTTGCGGCGCTTCCTGGACGTCGAGTCGCGTCGCTTCCAGAATGGCGGCCTGGACCGGAGCTTCCAGCCTCTTTAGAACACCAGTCAATCTGAAAGTGGGGCCGTAGGAGGTACGGGTCAGGTCGAAGCAGTACTCCGGATCCTGCCATCGTGCGAGAACCTCCTCGTGCTCACCGTACGGTCGCGGCGCGGCGGCGTTGTTTGCGGCGGGGGGTACTGTGGCTATTCCGTATTCCGTTGAAATCGCTTCGACGACGTCCTCAGCCGTCAAGCCCTCAGTCTCGTACCGATCGTAGCTGATCGCGATCTGGAACAGTTCACCGTCATAGAAGCTGAAGACCATCTCCTGCACCGCGTCCGTTTCCGCCGACCAGACGTGTGGCCGGGGGCGCCAGGCAAGCTCTTGGATGAGGACCGGGCGGCTATGGATAACGGTCGCTTGAGATGGGTTTACGCCCGCCTGATCGGCGACGGTCGCCAAGTCCGCCCCGAGTTGGAACTTCCGGTACATAGAGAGATCTTCTGCCAGCGCAGGCACCGACATCACTCCGAGCACGAAGAATGATGTGAGAGCCGATCGTATGACTTTCGTGCGCATTCAACCTCCTCGGTTGGGCGGACAGCTAAGAGGGAAGGGTCAGATCACCCGACCTAGCTCAGAGGATCTGCGAGTGGGCAACAGTGCTCAGCCATTAACTATTATAGGTTAACTTCGCTTGGCTGTCAATGACCGTTTCTGCTATACTTCACTGTTACGGTTAAGCCACGAGCACAATTCGGAACGGAGCATTAAATGGATCTTCCCTCGGTCATCAGACGCCGCTTGAAGGAACTAAAGATTGGCCAAAAAAATCTGGCAGCGGCCGCTGACGTTACCGAGTCCTATGTTTCCCAGTTGCTGTCCAGGAAAAAGGCTCCTCCCGCACCGGACCGGACAGACATCTACGGCAGGATGGAGGGGGTGTTGCGATTCCCGAGCGGTGAACTCGCGAAGCTGGCTAACCTCCACCGGCAGGCGGACTTGAAGAGGAAGCTGCGGAGCCTGCCAAGGCCGTCACACACACAGTTTCGTGAGTTGATTCTTCGCAAATGCAAAGCCGGTGAACGAGAACGAATACGCGCCCGGTTTGAGAGCGAACCCTTCGGGGAGCTCGAACGCCTCGTTGCCCAAAAACTCCTGGACGTGGCGCAGAGAGTTGTGAAACAGGAACTGGAAAATGAAGACTGGCTTCGCCGGATGGCTCGCCTCACCCGCCGCAGCTATAAGCAGATTCGGGTCACAATGCTGGAGTTCCTGGACACGGATATTGTCAGCGTCTCGGCTGAAAACTGTGTCTCGTTCCTGGACCCTTTGATCGAGTCGTGGGGGATAGACCTGGAGACTTTTGGCATGGAGATTGTCTTGAACCGCCGACTGGCCGCTGAGCCGCTGAAGAGGTTTGAGTTTATAGAGACCGAACCCGAGCAACACCGCCAGGTACCGTCGGGCCTTGAGGAGTTCCTCAAGGACACCACCCTCAGTGGGGATGCCACCAAGGAGGAAGTCGAGTTTTTGAAAGCGCTGAAGCTTAGAGGAAGACAGCCCACCCCTCTTTACTACTACCGCGAAATGCAGAACCTCAGAGACCCCCTGCACTTTTGCGAGACCCGGGCCGAGAATGAGAGTGCGTTGAATAAGAGACGCCTTCGAGCGAGGCCAGAAGAAAGGCGCAGGGGCCGGAAGCCTGGAAGCGCAAACACAAGGAGTAAACGTGCCATTTGAGGGATGCTTCCCACATGCCTTCAACATCGCGTCGGTCCAACGAGACGCGCCAGCGTGTTCGGGAGTCTATGGATTGTCGGACGCCCGAGAATGGATATACGTCGGTGAAACTGCCAACATCCAGGAGTGCCTGCTGGAACTTCTGCAAGGTACAGATTCCTCGGTCTTCCTGAGGGGACGAACGCCAACAGGATTCTCTTTTGAAATCTGTCATCCCAACAGCCGGTTTGCCCGTCAGGATCGACTGGTTCACGAGTTCGAACCCGTCATCAACCGGCGACCAGCGGCGCACAACCGGTAGGCCTGGACATGCCGGAGCGACAAGTTCAAGGCGTATCCTGCCGGACGCGCGCGGAGAGTGGGGACGATCAACCATATCCACCGCGAGGCGTGTCGAAAGGCGCTCCCAAGGAACCAGGATGAATTCTCCATCTGACAATTCGAGCCGGGAAGAATATCAGGAGACCTGCGAGTTGGTTGCGAGCGCATTTGGGCTAGCGCGTTCGCTCGGGATCAAGACACTGGTAGTGCAGGCGGATGAGATCAGCGACATGCGGCTGGTCAAGAAGTTGCGCAACGATGAGCGCGTCATCTGGATCGCTCGCGACCAGAAGCAGATTCCCGTCTCTGATCTTTTTAAGGATGTCGTGCCGGTCATGCCGGGACATGCTCAGGCGGCTCGCAGCATCCACAATCCGGAGTTCCTGGAAACGCTTCGCGAATACTCGGCGCTGGACGGAGCATTCGTCATCGATCGCCGCGGCTTCGTGGACTCGGCGGGGACGTATCTCAACGCTCCCATCGGACCAGCGGAGCTCAGCGCTGGTTTAGGCTCCCGTCACGCCGCGGCACTAGCAATCACCGCCGTTACCGTTGCGACGGCCGTCGTGATCTCCTCCTCTTCCGGGACCGTATCGGTCTATGACGGCGGTGAAACGGTGCTTCAACTGGAACGCGCCCAGCCAGAGCAGTGAGACGAACCTGCTATCGTACAGAGCAGTGAGGCCGCGACGGATGAGGCCGGCCAATTCATGACACAGCCATCGAAAATCCG
>CAYLSS010000453.1:0-4617 GCA_964385765.1 uncultured Solibacteraceae bacterium | reverse complement strand
ATCGCAGCCGCGGGCGGTGTGAAAGCAGCGCTGGAAAGGGCCGCTTCGGCAACTGTCCCGGTGGAAATCGAGGTCAGAACCCGCGAGCAGTTTCGCGAGGCCCTGGCTAGCGGCGCCAAACGCCTCCTGCTCGACAACCTCACCCCGGAGGAAGCCGCGGATTGGATTCGCGAAGCCCACTCGGCCGGCGCCAGCACCGAACTCTCCGGCGGCATCACCCTCGACAATGTTCGCGCTTACGCCGAAGCCGGATCGGATTTCATCTCCTCTGGCGCCATCACCCACTCGGCTACCGCCGTGGACCTGAACTTCCGTCTCGATCTCGTCCCGGGCGCCGGCCGTACCGAGGCCGGCGATCCCCACACTCTTCGTTCGCCATGACAGACCGGACCGATCCGCGACTCACACGCAACCGTTCGTGCCCCGGATCTCTCCCAATCGCCTTATGAACCGTCTCCCTGATTGGCGCATCCGTCATCTCAAGAGCACCGGGTCCACCATGCTCGACGCCGCCGCGGAGCCGGCCGGTACCGTGATTGTCGCCGAAGAGCAGACAGCAGGGCAGGGAAGACTCGGACGCCAGTGGCACTCGGCGCACGGCCTCGGCTTGTACTTTTCCGTCGTTCTCCCCGCTGCCGGACCCACTGCCGGACTGCCGGTCCTGACCCTCGCACTCGGCCTCGCCGTGCAGGAAGCGATTCAACGAACAGCCGGCCTGGCCTGCGACCTCCGCTGGCCCAATGACATCCTGGCCGGCGACCGAAAGCTCGCCGGCATCCTCGTCCAGTTACACAATGACCGCGCCGTTGCCGGCATCGGCATCAACGCGAACCATGAGCGCATGCCCGCTGAACTGGGCGACATTGCCACTTCCCTGCGTATTGAAACCGGCCGACCCCATGACCGTGACCAACTACTCGCGGCGGTCCTGGACTCCATCGAAACCCACGTTCAACTGGATCGCGACTCCATCCTCAGCCTCTTCACCCGCGCTTCCAGCTACGTCTCCGGTCGCAGGGTTCTCGTTGACGGGACGCTCGGGACTACCGATGGCCTCGACCAGGACGGCTTCCTTTGGCTCCGCACCGCAAGCGGGCAGCGCAAGCTGATTCGCGCCGGAGGTGTCCGGCCCGTGTACGACGCCGGCGATGAAGAACTTCGATCCTGATCAGGTTTCCTCGAGGATTGCCTTCTTCAAGTTGTCGCGATACCGCGTCGTGTAGTACGCCGGAAGTAGTGCTTCGCGGTTGTCAAAGCCGAATGCATGCTTTGAAGTAGTCGCGACCGGGCATGCCTGCACGCGCTTGAAGTATTGTCCGTGAAAGAGATTCCAGTGTTTCTCAAGGTCTCGAATAAAGGCTTCTCCGGTAGGAAAAAGACGGGTAAGGGTTGCCGGCTCCAGCTTGAGCGAATCCTCGAGCTTTCCCGCAAGATACTGTTCGGCAAACCACTCCGGGTCGCGCCGGAATTCAACAAAGGCACGCACCATCTCATCGTGGTAGCCGCGCCGCTCGATTGAGCCATACTCGAACGGATCCTGCTGTCCTTCCTCCAACTCCGCTGCCGGGGTCCTCTCGAAGCATTCCTTCGGGATCACCTCGCGGCCGTATACGGTCCGGTTCATGTAGTCAGCAAGCTGGTAGACTTCCCGCTTCACAAGATCGCCGATGGCGGCGAGAGCTCCGGCGATATCGGCGTAAAGCGTGCCGTATCCGAAGGCGGACTCCACTTTGTTCCAGTTAGCCGTAAACAACCCGCCTCCTCTTTCCGCCAGTGCGGCCAGCACTTCCATGCGGGCCCGTGCCTGCACGTTACCGTAGGCGACCTTTTGGTCGGGATCGGACGCATCTACCCCTGTCGTCTTGCAGATCGCTTCGACAATGTCATGGATGGGCACGACCTGGTGCTGAATGCCGAGGTTTGCGACGAGTCGCTCGGCGATGGTCGTACTGTCTCTGTGTGTAAATTCGAACGGCATGTGCACGCCCACTATCTTGTCCGGCCCGAGCGCGTCCGCATACAGAGCCGCGCTCAGGCTCGAATCGATGCCGCCCGACAGGCCGATGTAGAATCTCCGCCGGTTTGGGGGAATGGACCCAAGGAAATAGCGGAGTTGGTTGCTGATGGCTAGATACAACTCGTGCGTGTCATCCGGCTGCTTGGGCGCAACCGGCGGCATGTGATCCGTCAGGACGACTGCATGCGTGCCCTGTGCGTACGGCTCGATCTCGTATACAATCTCGCCATCGGATCGATAGACGGCTGAGGAACCATCGAATACGATGAGGTTCTTCCCGTTGTTCTGCAACCCGACGTTGTTAACGTATACGAACGGAACAGGACTCTCTGAAAGCAGGCTTCTTACTACCTGGTGACGCTTGCGATTCTTCTGCCAGCCCCAGGGCGAAGCCGAGAGATTAAATATGATCTCCGCGCCGTGCTCCACAAGATACTGAGTTGGATTGTAGGCATAGTCCTCATGCCACATGTCCTCGCATAGAATGATCCCGGCCCGCACGGCGCCGGCAGGAGTCTCGAGATCGACGGCTTGAAACTCTTCAGTGACATCGGGGAGGTCATCCAACGCAATCGCTCCAGATTGCCTCTTGCGCCAAGCCTCCACTTTCTCGCCATAGACTTTGCGCTTGGAAAAGAAATGCCGGTCCTCGTCGAAGTACCGGTAGTTGGGTTGAAGAAACTTGTGAGTCTTATGCAGGTATTCGCCGCGACAGAGGGTATAGGCGGCGTTGTATTTGCGGGTTCTGCCGTCTTCGCCCTTCAAGCCGAAATCGGCGTCCAGGCTTCCGAACAACACAACAGGATTCGCGTTCCGCGTGGCCTCGCGAATCCGTTCGTTCTGGGTCAAGACATCCCGCACGAAGTTGTCGTATTGCCACAGGTCGCCGATGATGTAGCCGGGCACGCACATCTCGGGAAACGCAATGATGTGGATATTTGATGCCGAAGCCGATTGAATCTCGCGGATGACATAGTCGGCGTTGACGTCCGGACGCCCAGGTGTAACGGGCATCTGACACAGGGCGATCTTCAAGCCGTTGAGTTTTTCCATGGATCGGGGCGCTCCAGGAGACCGGTCATAAGCGGTTTGATGCACCGCATCACAGCCAGATGCAAGGCGGGAGCCTTCTCGCGTCATGACAGACGGGGTTGCGGGGCGATTACTCCGCGCGCCCGCTGATGCCGGAGTGATGCATCAATCCACGGTCATCGCCGGGCGGGGTTGGCGCCCCGCCCGCGACGGAAACTAAGTAAAGTGATACTTGCCGGGCACCGGCAGCGGCGGCACCGGGATATCGGCGCCTTCACTTAGGTTCTTCGGAAAGATATCCAGCTTCGACATCATGATGTCGTTCCAGGTGATCTCTTTCCCGGAATAGGCTGCCTCGCGGCCCATGACGCAGGTCATCGTGCTCTCGGCCACCTCCATGGCGTCGTTGATCGTCGGCCCGTCGCCGCGGATCGAGTCAATCAGCGCGATGTGTTCCTGCATGTATGGATCATTGCCCGTCTCGCCCATGTCGTGGCAGTTGCTCGTGCCCTTAGTGCCGACCACGTGCTCGGCGACCCGGCGGTAGATGCCCTGCGTGTGAGGGTAGCCGCCGCCCACAGGTCGTCGCTCGGTAGGATACTGCCGGCAGTGGCTGTGCATGATCACGCCGTTCGGATATTCGAACTCGGCCACGATGTGGTCGTAGATGTTGCCGTAGATCTCCTCGCGCGGGCGCCATGCAGCGCCGCCGCTGGCGCGCGCCTTTACCGGGTGCATGCCCATTACCCAATTGCAGACGTCGATGTTGTGGAGATGTTGCTCTACGATCTGGTCGCCGCAGATCCAGACGAAGGAGTACCAGTTGCGATGCTGAAATTCGAGATCGCTCCAAGCCGGATCGCGCTCGGCCTGCTGCAGCACCGGAGTGCCGACCCAGTACGCGTAGGTCGCCACAATGTCGCCGATGGCCCCGTTCTTGAGTTTCTCCACCGTCTGCATGTATGGCTTCTGGAAGCGTCGCTGAGCGCCGGTGACGACGGTCAGCCCCTTCTCCTCGGAGAGCCGGGCCGCGCGCATGAATTGCCGCACATGCACTGGGTCGGTCCCGAACGGCTTTTCGCAAAAGACGTGCCTGCCGGCCTCGATGGCGGCCTCGAAGTGCATGGGACGATACGCCGGCGGAGTCGCCAGCATCACGATGTCCAGATCGCTTCCGGCCAGCTTCTTATAGGCGTCCTGCCCGACGAACTGATGATCCGGCTCGACCTTGATGTTGTTCGTGACATTGGCGACGACTTCTTCTTTCGTGAGCCGGTGCGGCTTACCGTCGCGCACCACTTCGCCGCCCATATAGCGCTCCACGCGGATCTGACCCTCCCGGAGCCGGCGCAATGACTGTGTGAGTTTGTCTTCAAATACATCGGCCACTGCCACCAGCTCGACGTTCTCATTGCCGGCCAGCATGTCGGAGACGGCTTGCGTGCCGCGGCCGCCGCAACCGACCAGACCGGCGCGCAATTTCTCCTTGCCGGCGCCCCGAACCATATATGGCTTGGCGATAGTGAATGCGGCGGGAGCCGCTACGGATGTCTTACTAAGGAATGATC
>CAYLSS010000452.1:0-4632 GCA_964385765.1 uncultured Solibacteraceae bacterium | reverse complement strand
CGCCGTCAGGGTCGCAAAAAGACCAAGGACCGCCGATCCGATCACGTTCGCCGCCAGCGTCCCCCACGGAAAGGTGTCTCCCGCCAGGCGCGCCGCCAGCCCGCCGACCCAGAACCGCCCCATGCCCCCGAGCGCGGCCCCGAGCCCGATCATCGCGTACAAAAATGCGTCGTGAACTTTCATTTCCAAGCGCTCGCCGGAAAACCGGACTTTGAATTGTACAATGAGGTGCAGTGGATAAGCGCCGCATGTGCCCGAACTGCCGGGCGTTCATCAGCACCAAAGACCGCAAGTGCCCTTATTGCGAGGTGAAGCTCGGACAGCGCGCCGTGGAGCGCCGCAACCCGTCCGATGCCCTGGGAGGCCTGATTCCCGCCGCCCGTTTCACCACGGTCATGATCCTGCTCATTAACTTCGGGCTCTACGTCGTGTGCGTGGTCCTTAGCATGAAAGCCGGCAATGAGAACGCTTTCATGAGCCTCGATCCCAAAACCCTCGTCCTGCTCGGCGCCAAGTACCCCCCGCTTATGGCCCTCGAGAGCCAGTGGTGGCGGCTCATCACCGCCGGCTTCCTCCATGGCGGCATGCTGCATATTCTCATGAACTCCTGGGTCCTCTTTGATCTCGGCACCACCGTCGAACAGTTCTTCGGCACCCACCGCATGCTGGTCATCTACTTCGTCTCGACCATTACCGGATTCATGGCCAGCACCATGTGGAGCGGCTCGATCTCGGTCGGCGCCTCGGCCGCGCTGTTCGGCCTGATCGGCGCCATGATCGCCTTCGGCATCAAGGACCGCAGCATGCTCGCCTCCGACATCCGGCGCATGTATGTTCGCTGGGCGGTTTATATGCTCATTTTCGGACTCCTGATTCCCATGATCGACAACGCCGCCCACGTCGGCGGCCTGGCGGGCGGCTTCGCGGTCGCTTATTTCTCCGGAACGCCGCGCCTGGTCCAGGATTGGCGCGAGACTCTGTGGCGCTACCTCTCTTACGCCTCCATCGGCATCACGGTGCTCGCCTTCATACAGATGTTCCGGGCCTTCCAGAACAGCACCCTCTAAATGCCCCTCACTGGGACGCCCCGCAAAATCATCCTCGACTGCGATCCCGGCATCGACGACGCCCTGGCCATTGTCTTTGCCCTGCGTTCTCCCGAGTTGCAGGTCGAAGCCGTGACCACGGTCGCCGGCAATGTGCCCCTTGAGCTGACCACCGCCAATGCCCTGCGTCTCGTCGAACTCGCCGGTCCGCAACGCCCGCCCGTCGCCGCCGGCGCCCCCCGGCCGCTTTCCGGCAAGCTCCTGCTCGCCGACTTCGTCCATGGCGAGAACGGACTCGGCGGCGTCACCCTGCCCGAGCCGGCAACCCCCCTCGACCCTCGCGGCGCCGTCCCCCTGATGGCCGAGATTATCCGCCGCCATCCCCATGAAACCACCATCGTCGCCATCGGGCCCCTGACCAACGTCGCCACCCTCCTCCGCCGCGAACCGTCGCTCGCCTCGAAGCTCCAGGAAATCATCCTCATGGGCGGCGCCTTCGGCAAAGGGAACGTCACCCCGGTCGCCGAGTTCAACATCTACTCGGACCCGCTCGCCGCCAACGAAGTCCTCGCCGCAGGCGTGCCGGTTACCATGCTGACCCTCGAAGCCACCGCCCAGGCAGTCCTTCGGCCGGAGCACATCGACCTGCTCCGCCAACCCTCCGATCCGGCTCCGCGCGCTCTCGCTGCCATCGCCGCTCCCTACGTCCGCTTCGCCGAAAGCCACGGCAGCCCAGGCGCCTCGCTGCACGACCCAATGGCTGTCGCAATAGCCATTGACCCCTCCCTCGCTACCGAGACCGCCCGCCTCCACGTCGACGTCGAAACCGCCGGCGCGTTGACCCGCGGCCAGACCGTCGCCAACTGGGCCCTTAAGACCAAACGCCTCGCCGACCACGAAGACCACCTCCGCGTCACCGGCTGGGATCCCGTCAAGCCCAACGTCCGCGCCCCACTCCGCATCGACGCCTCCCGCCTGCTCCGACTCCTGCTCGACCGCCTCAGCGCCTCGCCAAACGTCGGGTAAGCATTCCCGCACATGCGGCAAATCACGTCGGCAGATGCCGTCCCCCTTAGTTAGTTGCGCTTGACAGGAGGGAAAGCCGATGCTTTACTTGGTGCATCACGAGTTGGCGCCCCCCGCCTCGCTCTGGAGAGGATGCCATGGAGATTGCGGATGGGTATAAACGAAGGTCCCCTATCGACCTTCTCCGGCACGCTTGCCGTGTTCTCTTCTTGACGACGGTTGCGCCGTTTCTCTCTTCCGCTCAAGACGCGACACTTACAGTGGCCGTGTCCGACCGAAGTGGCGCGGTTGTGGCTTGAATCATAGTTTTGCCGCGTTGGAACCATACCTTTGCCAGTGCATGGAGCGGCAAGCGCTTGATTTCTCGTTGCGGCGGCGACGGTCAGCAGACGCGCTGGCAGGATAGTTTGGCCGAACTTTGCACGTGGACGCATAGTTTGGCCGCGAAAACCGGTAAAGGGTAGCTCCAAAACAATATGCTTGACTTTTGTGCGTACACATGCATAGTGGCACATATACGAACATGCCAGGTGACGAGACCACTTCAGATGTCCGGCGCTGGTTTGCAGAGGCGATCAGAGGCGTTTGGCCAGTCGCGACCGGTTCCGTGTCGCTGAGGAAGGGGCCGTGCATCCGCGAGAATTGTCCGGCATGTGCCGCCGGCAAAGGCCATAGCAGCTATGCGCTGTATGTGCGCCGGGGATCGCGTCGGTTTTCAATCTATGTCCCTGAAAGGCTGGTCCCTGAGGTCCGTAGGGCAATCGAAAACGGGCGCTTGTTGCAGGAGTTGATAAACGAGGCCGGGGTGCGGTACGTCAGCGCGCTCAAGAACGAAGAGTCGCCGGCTCCGCGAAAATGAGGTAGCCCGCACCTGATTTGTGCCGGGCGACGACTATTGGCGGCGCGCGCTTGGGCCGCAGCGAGCGCCGGTTGTTCGAGGAGATCGCCAATGCTGAGCCCGGAAACCTTTGAAGCTTGGTGCAGGGGGATTGGGATTTCGCCGTACGCCCGAGCGCTGGTGGATCAAATTCGCACATCAGCTCCGGCTCGTCGGGTCGGCGGTGGCCGGTCGAATGTCAGCGGCCGCTACCCAAGCCGGAAGATGGGCGTCACGATTCAGTTCGAAAGCCATCGGGTTGAACTCGCTGGCATATACGAAATGGAGCACGATGTGGACGTCCTCGAGTTCTACGATCAGGCCGTCCAGATCAAATTGAAGTACGAAGGCCCCGGTGGCAAGCGACTGGGCGTCCTCCATACACCAGACTTTTTCGTTGTACGCACTGCCAGTATCGGCTGGGAGGAATGGAAAACCGAGGACGAACTCTTGCAACTTGCAAAGCGGAGCCCGAACCGGTATCTCAGCGACGAAGGCGGCCAGTGGCGCTGCCCACCAGGAGAAGCTCACGCCGAGGATCTTGGCTTCTATTACCGAGTCCGTTCTTCCCGTGAGATCAATTGGATGTTCCAGCGGAATATCCAGTTCCTCGACGATTACCTTCGATCCGAGATGCCAATTCGACAGGAAGCCGAGGCGCACGTGCGCACGCTCGTTTCTGGCCGCCCAGGCATCCGACTTAGCGATCTTTTTCGGGAGACTGAAGGTGCCGTCTGGACTTGCCCCCAGTTTTGAGACAACCGGTTAAGACTCAAAATCCATTGAACGGAGAATTGAGTCATGGGTGTTTCACGTAGGCAGTTCACCAAGGAGTTCAAGCTGGCCGCGGTGCGGCGGCTGGAGCAAGGGGTCTCGATCACCGAAGCGGCACGGGCGTTGGAGGTGAATCCTAACGTCCTGCACCGCTGGCGGCGCGAGTTCCGCCAGGGGCCGGGCAACGCGTTCCCCGGCAACGGGAAGCAGCGCTGGGCGGAGGGCCGGATCGCCGAACTGGAGCGCAAGATCGGCCAGCAGGCGCTGGAGATCGATTTTTTGAAGGGGTGCTTGCAGCGCATCGAGGAACAGCGGATGCTGCAGGCGTTGACTGGAAATCCGCCGTCTACCGGAAGGTCGAAGAAGAAGTGAAGGCCGACCGGGGTCTGACGATTCAACGCATGGTGGAGTTGGGCCGGGTTTCCCGGCCCGGCTTCTACCGCTTCGATGAGAGTGGCCGGCCGGGCCCGGATCCGGACATGGATCTGCGGGATGCGATCCAGCGAATCGCGCTGGAGTGGCCCAGCTACGGCCGCCCGCGGATCACGCAAGAACTGCGGCGGCGCGGCTGGACGGTCAATCCCAAGCGAGTGTATCGGTTGCTGCGGGAGGACAACCTGCTGTGCGTACGGAAGCGGAAGTTCGTCGTGACGACCGACTCCAACCACGGGCGGAAAGTCTACCCCAACCTGGCGCGGGACATGCTGCTGACCGGCGTGGACCAGCTTTGGAGGGCCGATATCACCTACATCCGGCTGCAAGACGAGTTCGTGTTCCTGGCGGTGATCCTGGATGCCTACTCGCGCCGCGTGATCGGCTGGGCGCTGGAAAGGACCCTGGAAGACGAGCTGACCTTAGCCGAAGTTCGTCACGAGACCGGGCAAAAAGTGGCTAAGTCGTTTGGAATCA
>CAYLSS010000451.1:3900-4634 GCA_964385765.1 uncultured Solibacteraceae bacterium | reverse complement strand
GCGGTGGAGCGTAACGGGCTCGCTGGTCAGCAAGGTCGCCGCCAGGGCAGGCAGGGCGGAGTTCTTCGCTCCGCTGATACGGACTTCTCCCTCGAGAGGGCATCCGCCTTCGATTACAAACTTATCCATCGTTCGATTGCCTCTGAAAGGCTTCCACCGGCAGCCGCCAATCGTCGCGCCGCTTCTTCATGGGCGACTCGGAAACGCGCCATCAGAATTGCGCTCCGGACGTCGCCGCCGGCCTCGTCGAGCAGCCGGGATGCCTCCTTTTGATTGACGCGGCCCGCCTGCTCCACGATACGCCGGGCACGGTCGGCAAGCTTGCTGTTCACCGGCCGCACGTTGACCATCAAGTTCCCGTAGACGTAGCCCAAGCGGATCATCGTGGCGGTGGTGAGCATGTTCAGCACAAGCTTGGTGGCGGTGCCGGCCTTCATCCGCGTGGAACCAGCGACAATCTCCGGTCCGGTGAGCGGGGTAATGGCGATATCGACGCGCCGCGAGAGTTCCGAGTCGGGATTGCAACTCACACCAACAGTAGCCGCGCCGAGTTCGCGCGCGGCGTCAACCGCGCCGAGCACGTAGTGGGTGCGGCCGCTGGCGGCAATTCCAACCAGGACATCGGCGGCGGTGAAGCCGCTCGTGGCAAGGTCCCGGCCCCCGGAAGCCGGATCATCTTCGCTGGCCTCGGTGGCCCGGGCGAGGGCCGGGGAGCCACCGGCGATGATTCCCTG
>CAYLSS010000451.1:225-3890 GCA_964385765.1 uncultured Solibacteraceae bacterium | reverse complement strand
GGCGGAACCTGGAAGGTCGGCGGGCACTCGGCGGCGTCGAGCACCCCGAGACGGCCGCTGGTTCCGGCGCCGATGTAGAATAGCCGGCCGCCCTCGCGGAGCCGCGAAACAATGATGTCAACGGCCTTCGCGATGCTGGGGATCGTTTCCGCCACGGCATCGGCCACCTTCCGATCCTCCTGATTGATGATTCGAAGGATCTCTTCAGTCGGCCGGGCGTCGATTCCCTCGGAGGCCGGATTGCTGTGTTCGGTTGGAAGCTTGTCGAAAAGCGTCACGAAATGACGCCTGCCTTACGCATCACGTCACGGGTGTAGCTCAAGCCGAGCCGCGCCCCGTCTTCCGGCCGCATGGTGCTCAATCCACGGCCGAATACCTCGGGGCTCACGCCGTGCTCGTAGCCGATCTGCAGCAGGGCGCCGAAGAAGTCCTCCCAGTCGATTGCCCCCTCCCCCGGCATGAGGCGTTCCTGGTCCTTGATCTGCTCGGGTGGGACCCCGGCGGGAGCGTCGGCTACCTGGACGTGCACAATGCGCTCCTTGCCGGCGGCGATGATGTCGTCCACAGTGCCTTCGGCGTGCCACCAGTGCCAACTGTCGAGCAAGACGCCAACATTCGGGCCACACTCGATAGCGAACTCGAGCATTTCGTCCATCCGATAGATGAACTCATGCGGAAAGCGCTTGCGAAGCTCCACGGGTCCAAGGAACTCGAGTCCGAATCGCAGGTCGTGTTTCGCAAGAATCTCGGCACAGGCGGAGAAGCGGTCATATAGGACTCTTCGCTCCTCCGTTTTCGGCCGTTCGCTCGAGGACATTACCCAGGTGGTCACCCACGGGCAGCCCAGACCGGCGGTAAACATCGCCGCTCGGGGGAGTTTGGCGAGGTCCTCCTCAAAGGTGGCTTCGTCCTTGCGGAAGTTGACGGGCAGGCCGACCACGGCCGGTTTCAGGTGCAGGTCGTACAGCATCGAGCGCGTGGCATCGAGGCCCATGTTCATGGCTCCGCCAAGGTTGACGTCCGTGCCGCGGTAGCCGACATTCGCGGCAAGCCTGGCGAACTCCGGCCAGCTTAGCTTGCCGCCGCGAGTGAGAGTGCCGTTCAATGCAACATACATAGCAGTTCCTGGATCCGCTTCAGCATCCATCTTATCCGGCTTCGCCATTGGACGGGCATTGATGGGGCCTCCGGGAGTGGCTATGATGAGCGAGTGCCGTTGAAGAGAACAATGATTGGTCGTCTGCAACAGGCCGCGCTGCTGGTGGCGCTCCTGATCCTGGATAGCGCCGGCGCGATGGCGGAGATCCGGGTTCTGGTCATCGACGGGCAGAACAATCACGCCTGGCGCGAGACGACGCCGGAGTTGGTGCGGATTCTTGAGGAAGCCGGAATCTTTTCGGTGGAGGTAGCCACGACACCGCCCGAAGGCGCTGACATGAGCGGCTTCCATCCCAAGTTCTCCGCTTACGACGTTGTGTTATCGAACTACAATGGTGAGCCCTGGCCGGCGGAGACACAGGCCGCGTTCGAAGAATACGTTCGCGGGGGCGGCGGGTTTGTTTCGTACCACGCCGCCGATAACGCCTTTCCCGAGTGGGCCGAGTACAATCGAATGATCGGCGTGGGCGGATGGCGCGGCCGGACGGAGAAGGATGGTCCGAGTCTTTTTTGGGCCGACAGTCGCGTGCAGTATAACTATGAGCCGGGTCGCGGCGGCCACCACGGGAAGCGGCATGAGTTCATGGTGACCACCCGAGATCCGAAGCATCCCGTGATGAAGGGACTGCCGCCGGCGTGGATGCATGCGATGGACGAACTATACGATACGCTGCGCGGGCCGGCCAAGCAGATTGACGTGCTCGCTACCGCATACTCCGCGCCCAACACCGGGGGCACCGGCCGTGACGAGCCCATGTTGATGACGGTGCGGTACGGTGAGGGACGGGTGTTCCACGCAACGCTCGGCCATGATGTCGGGGCCATGAAATGCGTGGGGTTCATCGTGACCCTGCAGCGCGGAACCGAATGGGCCGCTACCGGGAAGGTGAAGCAGAAGGTGCCGGACGACTTTCCAACCCCGATGCGCATTATGCTGAGAAAGTAACGATGGGGTCAGAGCTGGAGATCAATCAGCACGAGACGGAGCAGGGTGTGGCCGTGGTCAGCGTCTCCGGCCGGGTCATGCTCGGCGATGAAAGCGCGCAGATCGAGACGGCTGTCGAGGACCTGCTCAGCCACGGGAAAAAGCGCATCGTCTTCGACCTGTCCGGCGTCAAGCACCTGGATTCGACGGGCATCGGCCGATTCATCTCCAGCCTCAACAAGGTGATGCAGGCTGGCGGCAAGCTGCGGATGGCGAACGCCAGCAACGTGGTCCGGGACGGATTCCGTGTCACGCGGCTCGATACGGTCTTCGAATTCTTCGATGACGTGGAATCCGCATGCCAGGGATTCGACTGACCGCGGAAAGACGCCGGCGATACGCTGCCCGCATTCAGCCGGCGCCGGCGAATGTCTTGTCGCACTCAGCCGCGCCTGCTACGCTAAGTGATCCATGCGGAACGTGAGGAAGTGGTGGCGTACCACGTTCGACGTCCGGTCAGGCGAGTACGGGCGGACCGGCCTCATGTCCCTGTATTTCTTCTTCGTGCTGGCGGCGGTCCATGTGCTGAAGCCGGTCGCCTGGGCGCTGTTCTTGAATCGATTTCAGGCGGACAAGCTGCCTTACCTGTATCTCCTGATCGCCGTGGTCGGAGGCACGTTCGCCTACGGGTACACGAAGCTGACGGTGAAGACATCGCTGTACTCCGCCGTCGGGTGGTCGACGGCTTTGATGGTGACGTCGCTGTTCGGCTTTTGGCGGCTGATCGATATGGAAACGACAGGGCTTCCGTACGCCCTGGCGATTTGGGTCAACCTGTTCGGGATCATCTTCGTATCGCAGGGATGGCTGCTGGCGGCGAATCTCTTTGATGGACGGGAGGCGAAACGGCTCTACGGGATTGTCGGGCTCGGAGCGATTCTGGGGGCGGCGGCCGGTGGCGGGGTCACCAACGGGATTGTCGAGCGGATCGGTTCTTCGGCGCTGCTGCCCGTGGGATCTGGTTTGATCCTAATGGCGTTTGGGTCGCTGCATCTGATCGCCATCCTCGAGAGGCGGCGGTCCCGCGAATTCCCGAAGCGGAGGCATGAGAGAAGAGCCCCGGAAGGCGAGAAAGCCGCCGAGTTCAGCATTCGGGACGTGATCGGCGCGGTGCTGCGCTATCGCCATCTGCTGGTAATCGTGGGGATCATTATCACGACCTATGTCGCCGAGGTTCTGATCGAATTCCAGTTCAATGTCTTCGCCAAGCGGGCCTACACCGGCGACGAGCTGACCGCCTTTCTGGGCCGTTTCAACGGAATCTACCTCAGCGCGGTGACACTTGTGCTCCAACTCTTCTTCACAACATTCGCCGTCGGACGGCTGGGGGTCGGGCGAACGCTGCTGATCTCGCCCCTGGCGGTCGGTGTGGCGGCCACCGGAGTGATAATTGTTCCATCTCTCCTCAGCGCGTCGGTGTCGCGGCTGGCGGAGGCATCCACGCGCTATTCGATCTCACGGACAGCCATCGAACTCCTCTACCTCCTCCACTCCCACCTGCACCATCATTCCCACCACCACG
>CAYLSS010000451.1:0-215 GCA_964385765.1 uncultured Solibacteraceae bacterium | reverse complement strand
GAGCTGAAGAACCGAACTAAGGCGTTCGTCGATGTCTTTGTGGACCGCTTGGGGCGGGGGCTGGCGGCGCTTCTGCTGGCACTGCTGGTGATGGTGGGACTGGAGAAGGCCCGGGAAATCTCGGCGCTGATCGTGGTGCTGGCGGTAGCGTGGGTGTGGCTGGCGACCCTCGCTCGCCGGGAGTACATGGAGACCGTCCGGAAGCGAGTCGAGTC
>CAYLSS010000450.1:0-4640 GCA_964385765.1 uncultured Solibacteraceae bacterium | reverse complement strand
GTAGGGAGCGAAAGGAGGCGCGCCGAGATGGAACGACGTCACTTTGTCGCCGCGATGGCCGCGGCTGCCGCCCCGGCGAAAGCCGAGCCAAAGCTTGCCGTCGAGGGAGGCCAACCGGTTCGGGCCACGCCGCTGGAGGCCGATCATTGGGGTCCGATGAGCTACGACTCCGAGGAACTGGAGCAGGTGACCGAGGTGGTGCGGAGCGGAAACTCGTTCCGCTGGTATGGGCGACCCGGCAGGCCGGCCCCGAAGAAGGTCGCCACGTTCGAGCGGGAATTCGCCCAACGCATGGGCACGAAGTACTCCCTGGGCGTCACCTCGGGCACGGCGGCGCTGCAGGTGGCGATGGCGGCCTTCGGCGTGGGGCCCGGGGATGAAGTCATCATGCCGGCCTGGACCTGGCATTCGGACTGCACGGCCGTGATCATGGCCGGGGCGCTGCCTGTGTTCGCCGAGATCGATGAATCGTTTAACATTGACCCGGACGACATCGAGGAGCGGATCACGCCGGCGACGAAGCTCATCATCGCGGTCCACCTGCAGGGGGTGGCGGCCGATATGGATCGTATCATGGCGGTGGCTCGGAAGCACGGCATCCCGGTGCTCGAAGACTGCGCGCAGTGTGTCGGCGGCAGCTACGGGGGACGACCGCTAGGCTCGATCGGCGCGATGGGCATATACAGCCACCAGGTGAACAAGACCATTTCTTCGGGCGAGGGCGGATCAGTGGTCACGAGCGACCCGAAGCTGTTCGAGCGGGCGGTGCGGTTCCATGATTCCGGCGGCATCCGTGATTCAATGGCCGGCAGGCTTGGGGGAAAGCCTCAGTTTGACCGATTTTGCGGCGTCAACTATCGCATGAACGAGTTTTGCGGCGGCGTGATGCTCGAGCAAGTCCGCAAACTCGATGACATCATCGGGCGGACGCGCTCCGCGGCGCGGCGAATTACTGAGCGGATACGCGATCTTCCGGACATCAAGCTGCGTCACGATCCCGATCCCGAGGGTTCAATCGGGGCTTGTGTCTATATCGAGTTCGACTCAAGCGAGCAGCGAAACCGGTTCGCCGAGGCGATGCGTGCCGAGAATGTCCCGGCCCGGCCGCCTTCTGGATCAGTGATTTTGCCGGTACAACCCTACATGGAAAAGAAGCTCACGGCGCATCCGAACTGGCCGACCTGGACGGTGGGCCGGGGACGTGAGGTCAGCTACGGCGCGAAGACATGCCCGCGGACGATCGACATACATTCGCGGTTTGGCGGTGTGGCTGTCGATCCGGGGTTTGGCGATGCCGAGGTGGCCGATGTCGCGGCCGCGATCCGGAAGGTGTATCCGGCCGTGATGCGCGGCTGAGCTGGTGCTTCCGCATTTTGTGTTCAGCGTTGGGAGGAGATCCACACGCCGGTTCCTACTCCACCGGATCGGCGGAGTTCACGAATTCACCCAATGTGCGATCAATGCGGTCACTGAGCATCTCCACGAAGCGGTTCGGATCGAACCCGATCATCTTGCTGGCGACCTTGCCGTCGCGGTCGAGGATCACGGTGGTTGGGATGGATGTGACGTCGAGGATGCGCTGGAGGCCGTCCTCGAAGTAAACCGTTTTGTCCCATTGCTGTTCCTCGAGGAACGGCTGGACGATGGCCCGGTCGCGATCGGTGTTGACGTTTAGGAAGACCACGTCGTCGCGATGCCGATACTTCTCCTTCACCTCTTCGTAAAGAGGCTGCTGGACGCGGCAGGGCTGGCACCAGGTGGCCCAGAAGTCCAGGACGACGATCTTGCCGAGCAGGGATGAAAGATCGATGCTCGCGCCGTCGAGGCCGGAGAGGGTGAATTCGGTGGGTTCGGTGAGGTCGAGGTTGGGGTCGATTTCGCGGAGCATGTCGCGGCGCTGCTCAACGACAGCCGCCATACGATCGTAAGCGGCGAGGATGAGATCGCCGAGGCCGGCTTCGGAGCCGTGCAATTCACGGTAGATCTTGCCGAGTCGTTCGCGATCTCCTTCGCGGAAGCGGTCGAAGTTGTCGGGATCCTTGATGGTGAAGGCGTTGGCATATTGCACGAGCGCCTCCTGCTTGCGGTCAAGCCTGAGGAGCCAGCGGCCGGCCTCCCGGGCCGCTTCGGCCGTGGGCAACTGATCGAAGCTGGCGCGGGCCAACTCGAGCGCCCTTTCGAAGTTGCCCCGATTGCCATTGGCGCGGGACTGGAAAACAAGGGCTTTGGCAATTCCCCGATCGATTCGTTCCCGGAAGTTGACTTCATGAGTACCGGCGCCCTCTGGTTGCTGCAACTCCAGAGCGCGGAGGGCATGTTCGAGTGTAGTCGCGTAGAACAGCGCCCGTTCGGCGTTATCGGGATCGTCGGTGGCGAGGAGCGCACGCGTAACATGCTCGATGAAGAGCAGGTTCTCCGGTTCGCGCTCGACAACCGGGACGCCGAAGCGGATGATCCGTTCGCGGTCGCGCATCTCAATGGCGTTCTGCACGAGGGACCGCTCGATCTCCGGGCGCCGCTGGGTGTCGGGGAACTGCTCCAGGAAGTGCTCAAGGGCGCGGGCGTAGTCAACGGGGCTGGTCCCGCTCGTGGCCAGGAGTTTTTTCCAGGCGATCTCCTCCAGCGCCTCGTCAGAGAGTTCCAGTTCGACGGTGACCTGCTTCGGCTGATTCGATGATTCGGCCGGATCCTGTTCCTGTGCGGGGGCTGGTGCGGATACCAGCAGGATCGCCAGTAAGAATAGCGTCCATGCGCCGGCCCTCACTGAGACTCTCCTTGTCCTTGATCTGACTGGCGGATGTATTCGGCGAGGTCGGCCGCTCGCGTCCGAGCCATATTGAGGTAACTCTGGTTCTGGGCGACCTTGTCGAGCAAGGGGAGGAATGCGTCGGCTGCGACGAGCCGGTTGCGCTCCAGGCTGACCTGAATCTGCAGAAGGACTCGATTGACGCCGAGCTTGTCGAAGCGGGCGGTGCGTTCGAGATTCAACAGATGCTGGACGGATTCGGTGGTTTTGGCGAACCAGTCAGCCAGAACGCGTGCGTCGGCATTCTTCGAAAAGTTGAATTTCTGCTCGTTGATGATATTGCCGTTCTCATAGCGGAAGGTTTTGAGGCCCATATTGGCAACCTTCAGGTTCGATTCGAGCGGCTTGCTGAAATGGTCGAGTTTCTCGGCGAGCTTGTAGATCTCGTCGACCTCGGACTGACGGTAGCGGAACTCGACAGGGACCTCGTCGGGGTCATCCACCGACTCGCGGTAGAGTGCGGTGCCATCGCGCTCCACGACAATTTGAACGTAAGCGGGGGCGGCGCCGGGAAGTTCGCGAGAGTAAGTGATTTTGGGGTCGGCGGCGCCCCAGAGGGTCGTCGAGACAATCAACAGAGCAAGTGCCCGTATCATCTCAGTCCTCCTTGGACGGTGTTCATCCGCTGGGTCAGTGCAGCGGTGGTCGCATGACAAATTGCCGCCGCAAGAGCATCGGATGCATCTTCGGATGCCAGAGGCTCAGCCAGACCGAGGAGTGATGCCACCATCATCTTCACCTGCGACTTTTCGGCGCGGCCGAAGCCGACCACACTTTGTTTGATCTCGAGCGGCGAGTACTCGGCGCAATCTAGTCCGGCTTCGGCGATTGTCATGAGCGTGACGCCGCGAGCATGAGCGAGCTTCAAGGCCGTTTTGACGTTCGCCGCATGGAAAACGGCTTCAACGACGGCTGCCTCCGGATTGTGGCTCTTGATGATGGTTCGCAATCCCTCCGCGATTTCGAGCAGGCGGATCGCCAGCGGATCCTTGGGCTTCGTTCGGACCACTCCGGCAGCGACGAGACGGTGCGCGCGGCCATCAGTATCGATGACGCCGTAGCCGGTTCGTTCGGTACCGCAGTCCACGCCGAGGACGCGCATGTCGGATAGCCTGTTCAAGCTGTCAGGCGCTCGAGCTCTTCTTCGTCGATGTCGAAGTTGGCATAGACATTCTGTACATCGTCCTGATCTTCGAGCGCGTCGCTGAGCTTGAGCATGCTTTCCGCCTGTTTCCCTTCAATCTTGACAGAGTTTTGAGGAACCATCGCGATCTCGGCGCTGACGGTGTCGATGCCGGCGTCGGCGAGCGCCTGCGTAATGGCGTCGTGCTGTTCCGGCGGCGCCAGGATCTCCCAGTTCCCGTTGTCCCGGCGGATATCGTCGGGACCGGCATCGAGGACGGCGGTCATGAGTTCATCTTCGGTCGCTTTATCGCCCTCGACGATGATCTGGCTCTTGCGATCGAACATAAAGGCGACGCTGTTCTTTTCGCCGAGGTTTCCACCGAACTTGGAAAACAGATGCCGGATTTCGGCCACGGTGCGGTTCCGATTGTCAGTCGCCGTGTCTACCAGAACCGCCACACCGCCGGGACCGTATCCTTCGAACGTCACCTCTTCGATCTGACCGCCCTCGATCTCGCCGGTACCGCGCTTGATGGCTCGGTTGATATTGTCCTGAGGCATGCTGACGGCCTTGGCCGCCGCAATCGCTGTCCGGAGGCGCGGGTTGGCGTCCGGATCACCGCCTTCGCGAGCGGCGATCTGGATCTCCTTGATCACGCGAGTGAACATTTTGCCGCGCTTTTTGTCGGTGGCGGCCTTCTTGTGCTTG
>CAYLSS010000449.1:0-4668 GCA_964385765.1 uncultured Solibacteraceae bacterium | reverse complement strand
GGCGGAAGACCGTAAATTCGGTAGATGCCGCGGTCGTCCGTGGTCGCCGTTCCCGCCCGCTGGAAGCCATGCCGGCCCCGGTAGAAATACTCCCGGTAAAACTCTGCCGGCACTCCAATCGCCGGCAAGCCGTCGTCGAACTCCACCCGGCCCTGAACCACGCCCGCCGGCCGCAGTCGGATCATGACGCCTTCCAATTCTTCGCCGGGCATGAGGCCAAAGACGAACGGCAGGCGCGTATGCTCCGTCTCGGCAAACGAGCTGGGAAGAAAGCCGGCATGCTGGGCCCTCAGCGTGTAGTGGGCCGAGGGCAGGTCCGTGAACAGGAAGCTGCCGTTTTTCCCGGTGGTGGTCGCGATGGGAGGTGATTCCCCGTCCGCCGCGCTGAGGATCACCTGCACGCGCGGCATCGGGCCGCCCGTATTCGAATGCACAACCTTGCCGCTGATCGTCCCGGTTGCCCCGGGGTCGGGCGGGTACTGGGCAAGACACCCCACCGTCACCATCAACGAAACGAGTATGCGCCGCACGTCTCTCTCTACAATCTGACGAAGTTGTGCCCGGTTTCGCTCAAACCGCTGTTGGCGGACCTGCTCGTCTCGGCTGCGGGACTCCGCCGAAAACACAAAGGCGGCGCTCCTCTTCCCCGAAGAACCGCCGCCCGTGCTCTGTGGATGAAATCGTGGTTACTTGTTACTTGTTCTCGCTGAAGCGCTTCTCAACCGCGGACCAGTTCACCACCTTCCACCAGGCATCGATGTACTCCGGCCGGCGGTTCTGGTAGCGCAGGTAGTAAGCGTGTTCCCACACATCGAGACCGAGAATCGGGACGTGGCCCTGCATGATGGGCGAGTCCTGGTTTGCGGTCGAGTAGAGATCCAACGCTCCGCCCGCCAGTACCAGCCAGGCCCAGCCGGAGCCGAATCGGTTCGCCGCCTCGGCGGAGAACTTCTCTTTGAAATTGGCGAAGCTGCCGAATTTGCTCTTGATGGCGTCGGCCAGTGCTCCCCCCGGTTCGCCGCCCGCGTTCGCCGCCATAATGGGCCAGAAGAAGCTGTGGTTGGCATGCCCGCCGCCGTTGTTGCGGACCGCCGTGCGAATCGACTCCGGCGCCTTGGCGCAGTTGTTGGCGAGCAACTCCTCCAGCGAAGCATTCGCCAGTTCGGGCGCCTTCTCGAGCGCTGCATTCAGCTTGGTCACGTAAGCGTTGTGATGCTTACCGTGGTGGATTTCCATCGTCTGCTTGTCAATGCTCACCTCGAGAGCGTCGGAAGCGTACGGCAGAGCGGGTAGTTCAAATGGCATTTGTTCCCTCCTTTGATCGTTCGGGTCGGAAATGAAACCCGACTTAGCTCCTATAGATGTTGAGTCAGGTGATTCGGTCGCGGGCGAGTCGTTTCGTCAATCGTTGATTCCGCCGGCGCGCTCGAAGGCGTCGGCAATGCGAAACATGCCCCCCTCGTCGAAATGGTTACTCAGTATTTGCAGCCCGACCGGCAATCCCTCCTTCGTCGAGCCGCAGGGTACGCTCATGCACGGAATCCCGGCCAGGTCGCCGGTGATCGTAAAAATATCGGACAGGTACATCTCGAGCGGATCGCCGATCTTTTCGCCGATCTTGAAAGCCGGGGACGGCGCCACCGGCGCCACCAGCGCATCCACCTTCTGGAAGGCCTCCTGAAAGTCTTTGGCGATCAGCGCCCGCACCTTCTGCGCCTTCAGGTAATAGGCGTCATAGTAGCCGGAGCTCAGCACATAGGCGCCCAGCATGATGCGGCGCTTGCACTCGGCGCCGAAGCCCGATCCGCGGGTCGCGCGATACATCCCGATCAGCGAGTCGGCCTCCTCGGAACGCGTGGTGTAGCGGACACCGTCGTAACGCGCCAGGTTCGAGCTCGCCTCGGCCGTGCAGATGATGTAGTAGCAGGCCACGGCGTAGTCGGCCGTCGGCAGGCGCACCTCGGTTATCGCCGCACCGAGCTTCTCGAGCTTCTCGACGCCCTTCGCGATCAGGTCCGCCGTATCGCCGGTGAGTTCCTGGAAGTATTCTTTGGGAAGCCCGATCCGCACCCCGTCAAGCTGTCCGTCGAGCGATTCCAGGTAGTTCGGGACCGGCGCGAACGCGGAAGTGGAATCCCTCGGGTCGCGTCCCGCAATTGCCTGCAGCACGCGGGCACTGTCGCGGACCGTGCGGGCGAACGGTCCGATGTGATCGAGCGAACTGGCGAAGGCCACCAGGCCGTAGCGCGAGACGCGGCCGTAAGTCGGCGTGACGCCGACCACGCCGCAGAACGATGCCGGCTGGCGGATCGACCCGCCCGTATCGGAGCCAAGCGACACAACCGCCGTGCCTTGCGCGACCACCGCCGCCGAGCCGCCGCTCGACCCCCCCGGCACGCGCTCCGGATCCACCGGGTTGCGCACCGGACCAAACGCCGAGTTCTCGTTCGAGGAGCCCATGGCGAATTCATCGCAGTTGGTCTTGCCGAGGATCACCGCTCCAGCCGCCTCGAGCCGCTCAACCGCAGTCGCGCTGTAAGGCGGAATGTAGCGCTCGAGGAGCTTCGAGCCGCAGGTGGAGCGGACGCCCTTCGTCAGAATGACGTCTTTGATGGCCACCGGCACCCCGCCGAGCGGTCCTGGATCTTCACCCCGCGCGAGAAGATCATCCACCCGCCGGGCGGCGGTAAGCGCCCTTTCGGGGCTGAAGTGCAGGTACGCGTCCGTCTTGGGATTCTCCCCCGCGGCATGGTCGAGCGCCCGTTGCGCGAGTTCGCCCGCGCTGTAGCGCTTTGCCGCCAGGTCAGCGCGAATCTGGTCGATGGTCAGGCTGGTGACGTCCATGTTGTCTTTGCCGGGTCGCGCTAGCGTTCGATCACCCTCGGGACCTTGAAGCATCCGTGTCCCTTTAGTGGCGCGTTTTCGAGGGCGACTTCGTTGGGAAGCGTCTCGCCGGCCACATCCTCGCGCAGCGTCGCCGTTTCATCGGCGCCATAAAGAACCTGCGCCATGGGCTCGACGTCATCCGTGTCGAGCTCGTTCAACTTGTCCATGTGAGTGAGGATCTGGCTCAGATCCTGCGACATTCTTTCCACCTCGGCGTCGCTCAGCTCGAGGTTCGCCAGGTCGGCGACGTAGCGGACTTCCTTATGTTCAATCTTCACGCGGAGGCTCTCTTTCGAGACTTCTTGTACAGGAGCCGCAGCACAGGATCCTTGATGTCGTCGGCTTCATCGGCAACCGGCTCTGCTCTGGCAGCCGGCTTTGCCGCCGGCTCTCGATTGCGCGTCTCGCGCCCCGGCCCCATCCGTTGCGCCGGGACACGGAATTCGAGAGTCTCGACAACGCCTTCGCCGATCACCTTCTTGAGACTGGCCAGAATTTGATACCGCAGCGCGAATAACTGCCGCCGCCAGGTATGGTCCTCGACCTCGACGACCAGGTGCGTCCGAACCAGGCTGACTCCCAGGGTGTGGCGATTCACAGTCTGGCCCGCCGCCACCCGCCAGGCAGCCTGCGCAACTTCCTGCATCGCCTCGGAATCGCCCGTTTTCCGCCAGCGGGCAATGATTCTCCCGGCTCGCTCCATGTTTGAGTGACCGTCATTGTAGCATGGGGCGGGAAGAGCTTTGACGGCTCGGCTCACGCCGCAGGCCAGCGGCCTGCGCCCCGTCAGGCTTCCGTAGCATCATGAAAATATGTCCATCCTGAAGTTCCTGGGTCTCGAAGACAGCGCTTCTCCAGCCGCCCGCCAGGCGGCGCACACGGAGGCCGTGCGGCACATCACCGAGGAACTGGAAGGTCTGCCGCCCGACAAAGCCCGCTACGTGGCGAAATTCGCTTACATCCTTTCGCGGGTAGCCAATGCGGATCTTAACGTGACCCACGAGGAGACCCGCGAGATGGAACGAATTGTCGAGGAGATCGGCGGGCTCCCCGAGGAACAGGCCGTGGTAGTGGTCCATGCCGCCAAAACCCGGAACCTCGTCTTTGGTGGCACCGACAATTTCCTGGTCACCCGGGAATTCAACAACGTAGCTACCCATGAACAGAAGCTGGCGCTGCTCGATTGCCTCTTCGCCGTTTCGGCGTCTGAAGGCGGTGTGACCACCGTCGAGGACAATGAGATCAGGCAGGTGGCCAACGAGTTGCGCCTCGAACATCGAGACTACATCGCCGTCCGCGCGAAGTATCGCGACTACCTCGCGGTGCTCAAGGACATGCCGACGGGCAAGCCGGATACCCAGTCGTGAACGGAGCGAAAATCGTCCTGGCCTCGGCTTCGCCACGCCGCCGCGAGATTCTCGCCGCCGCCGGGATCCCGTTCACCGTCCAGGTTGCGAACATTGCCGAAGATCCGACGCCGAACGAATCGCCTGTGGAACATGTCCGGCGGCTGGCGCGGGAAAAGGCCGCCGCTATCGATGTCGCGGACGAGGTGGTCGTGCTCGGGGCCGACACGGTGGTCGTGCTGGACGGCCGTGTCTTCGGCAAACCCCGCGATGCGACCGGTGCGCGGCAAATGCTGCGGGCGCTCTCCGGCCGCGACCACGAGGTGATCACGGGCATCGCCCTCCGCCATCCGGGCGGCATGATCCACGACGCCGAACGAACACGCGTCTGTTTTGCGCCGCTATCGGACGACGAGATCGATGCCTATGTCGCCAC
>CAYLSS010000448.1:0-4669 GCA_964385765.1 uncultured Solibacteraceae bacterium | reverse complement strand
GTGGTTTTCCTCCCGCTGGCGGCGAAGCTGAAGACACGGTCGGGCGAGGAACTCCAACTGATGAACCTCTGCATCGATGGCATTGAGGGAATTATCGCCGCCGACAATCCCAAGGCGATCGACCAGCGGCTGAAGGCGTTTCTCTCGCCGAAGGAACGGAAAGTGGCCTGATGCACCGTCCTGAGCTTTCCGAAGACGAACCCGCCGGCGCCCCGGCATGGATGGTGACCTTCGCGGACCTGATGTCGCTGCTGCTGACGTTCTTTGTATTGCTGCTCTCCTTCTCGCACACGGAAGTGGTCAAGTTCCGCCAAGCGATGGGATCCATCAGAAATGCATTCGGCCTGATGTCGGAAAACGAGTCGAGCCAGGTGCCGATCGGCGACGATACGGTGACCGAGGACCTGACGAATATCGGCGGGCACGGGCTGACGCCCGAGCAACTCGAACAGCAGTTGCAGGCGGTGCTCGAAGAACACGGGCTGGAGGGACGTGGCGAGGCCCGGCAGACGATGCACGGAGTCGTCCTTCAGGTGGAAGGCGATCTCATGTTCGACTCCGGCAAAGCGGAGCTGAGCGAGAACAGCTTTGCAATGCTCGAAGGGCTGGCCAGGTACATCGCTCAGGTCGAGCACCACGTCGACGTTGTCGGTCACACCGACAATGTTCCGATCTCGACCTCGGTGTTCCCGAGCAACTGGGAACTGTCGGCGGCGCGCGCCGGCCAGGCGGTGCGCTACCTGGTGGAACACGGCGTGCCCGCCGGGCGTTTGCGCGCCATCGGCCAGGCAGATACGGTACCCATCGCCGGCAACGAGACCCCCGGGGGAAGAGCGGCCAACCGGCGCGTCGAGTTCGTGTTCGCGTCACCGGCAGTTGGGGATCTTCCGAAAAAGCCGCTAGAAGAACTGGGGCCGGAGGACATACCCGAGCGGGTCGTCGACGAGGCGCCGCCCGCGGATACGGTTCCCGAGGGAGACCCGTCGGCTGCGGCGGCTGCGGCTACGGGTGAGTGAACTCGGCAGCCCGAGGGATCAGATCCGCGTACACTGGATCCGGCACATCTGTATGCCAGTGACCGCTCCACTGAGCATAGCCGACAAAGCCGAGGAAGAGTACGGCCATCGCGGCGGCCATCGCCCAGCCGGGCAGCCGCCGCTTGCCGGCCCGCATCTCGAGCGCACCCGCCGCCGGGCAAACCGTGACGCAGTCGTAGCATCCGGTGCACTCCGGCGTACGAACCGTCGCGAGCTGGTCAACGGGAATCAGCGAGGGGCACGCTTTGGCGCACTTGGCGCAATCGATGCAGGCGTCCGCGTTCCGGTGAATGCGCACTGGGCTGAAGCGGGCCACCAGGCCCATCAGGGCGCCGTAGGGGCAGAGATAGCGGCACCAGAAGTTCTTGACGAAGATTGATAGCAGCACGAGCATCGCGATCACCACCGCACTGGTCACGCTCAGGCGCCGGAAAAAGTCCATCATCTTCACGTCCGCCACGATGCCGTAAGGGCCGTCGAGAAAGGCGCGGATGGCGACGACCGACATGCTCCCGACAGCATAGAGGAACAGGCCGAGCAACAGGTACTTCAGACCCCTCAGGGGGATATCTGCCCAGCGCGGCAAGGCCCAGTTCCTGCGAAACGTGGAGCGGCCGAGTTTCCAGAGCCACTCTGAGAGAGTCCCGATCGGACAGAGCCAACTGCAGAAGGATTTTCGGAGCAGCAAAGAGATGCTCAAGAAAGCCATCAACAGGAACATCCCCGCCGGATGGAGGGCCGGGATATCACCGGTTAGGATGAACGCCTTGAGATTCATGAGCGACGCGATGGGAAGCCAGCCCTCCACGCCCGGCGGCCGTTCGACCGCGGGCCAGCGGCCCTGCGTCTCGAAGTGGCGGACGAAGAGGTAGAATTCGACGCCGATCCAGACGTTCAGCAGCAAAAACGCCCACTGGGCCGTTTGGCGGATGCGCTGGCTGCGGTCCGGCGCGGAACGGCGAACCAGCTTCTTCTTCGGCTTGGCAGGCCTCTTGACCGGCGGCGCGGGGCAGTCGAGCGTGCAACTCATGCTGGACCCAGCTTAAGAAAGGGCCGGTCGCATTTCAGTGACCGCGGTCACGCGCCGCGGCGGTGACGCCCTAGCGCCGGGCCGCCAAGGCTTTCCTATACGCCTCGTACAGCTTTGCGCGGTCTGCCTCCGGAAGTGGTCCGGGTGAGTCCACCTGCTCGCAGGAACGGCACAGGTCGACGCTCTTCTTGAGGCTCTCGACAAACTCCACACAGGGCGGGCAGCCGGCAATGTGGGATTCGATCTCCCGGCAGATGTCATCGGGGAGTTCTTCGTTCAGATACTCGGACAATACGGCGAAGACCTCCTTGCATTCGCTGGCGTTCATGAGCCTCCTCCGTTACTGGCTCGCAGTTGTTCGTCCAGGTGCTTCCTGATGGCGAGGCGAGCGCGGTGAAGCCTCGTCTTAACCGTATCCTGGCTGACCTCCAGCACTTCGGCCGTCTCCTGGGTCGACATCTCCTCGAGATCCCGAAGCAGCACAACAGACCGGTAGATGTCCGGGAGCTCCTCTATCGCCCGGCGGAGCATGGTCCGCAACTGCTTTTCGAGAACTCGATCCTCCGGCAGCCGGCTCCAATCCGCGATCTCGAGCTTTCGCTGGTCGCCGTCCCGGCGGAAGCCGGGCATGAGCTCGTCGAGCGACAGCTCTTGCGAGGGGGCATAGATGCTCTTGCGCCGCTTCATGTAGCAGGCGTTGCGGGCAATCCGAAAGACCCACGCCTTCATTCGCTCCGGTTCGCGCAACTGATCCAGCTTCTCGAAGACCTTCAGAAGAGTCTCCTGGGCCACTTCCTCGGCGTCTTCGCGATGGCCACACATCAGGTACGTGTACTGAAAGATCTTTGGCCGGTACGTCTCGACGAACCTGTCAAAGGCGCCCGGCTTGCCGGCCAAAAGCGCCTCGGCCAACTCGATCTCGGTTGCCGCGCCTGCCACTCTTGCATGGTAGCAAGACCGCAGTTTCCATCCATTGCAGTCCGGTTATCCAGTGTGTTATACGTTGTCCGGCCGCTGAGCGGTAGCCCGCTCATGTAGGAAAAGATGCGGCCACCGGTAACAAGGTGACACAAGGGGAAGATTGTCACCCCACCCGCAAAGACTGCATCCCTGATGGTGTCGCGATGGAACGTTCGAAAAACGCGGACCTTTCAAGAGACAACATCCAGTGAACCGCCACGGCGGATGTCCGCCAAAGCGAAGAGCGAAATAAGACTGATTGACATGGCAGTTGCGGACCGGGTTTCTCAAGGGAATTCCAGCATGAAACAGATCATCGGCATCCTCATGGCACTGTGCGTCCAGCCGGCACTGGCGCAGGACGCCTTGAGCCTCCAGGAAGCAGCGCGGATGGCTGTCGCCCAGCATCCTTCGGTGGAGGCGAGCGAGGCGCAAGTGGACGCGGCCGATGCCCGCATCCACCAGGCGCACAGCAACTATCTGCCGAAGTTGAACTGGCAAGAAACCGTGGATGGCAGCAATAATCCGGTCTACGTCTTCGGATCCAAGCTGAACCAGCGCCAGTTCACGATGGCGGACTTCGCGGTCGCGGACCTCAATACACCGGGGTTCTACAACAACTTCCAGTCGCAGTTCGTTGTCGAGCAGACGATCTATGACTCCGGGCAGACAGCCAAACAGAAGCGTACGGCCCAACTCGGCAAGGACATCGCCGAAGAGCAAACTCGGGCCACCGAGCAGCAGGCCATCGTGAAGGTGGTGCGGACCTACCTCGGGGCGGTGCTTGCCGCCGAAAGCCTCACCGTCGCCGAAGAGGCTGTCAAAACAGCGGAAGCGGACCTGGAACGGGCGGAGTCCCTCAAGGCCGCCGGCCTGGCGACCGACGCCGACGTGCTCTCGGTCCGGGTACACCTGGCGAACATGAAGGAACAGCAGATCCAGCGGCGCTATGACCTGCAGGTCGCCGAGGCAGCGCTCAACGAGGCTCTGGGGCTCGGACTGGACACGAAGCATACGCTCACCACCCCCCTGACCGAACCCGCGCTGGACGACCTGACGTTGACCGCGCTGGAGAGTGAAGCGGCCGGTCAGCGCCCGGAACTCCGGCAGGCGGAACTCGCCGCCGAGATCGCCGGCGCCCGGTCAGAGCTGGCGCGCACTGGCTACTGGCCGCGTGTCTTCGGCCGGGCGGTCTTCGAGTTGGACCGGCGCCGGTTCGTCACCGATGGAGGCGGAAACTGGTACTTCGGCGCCACCATGCAATGGAACCTCTTCAACGGCCGCCAGACCAGGGAGCGCGTCCGCGAAGCCGTTCAACTGCGCCGCAGCGCGGAGGCGGAGAAGCGACGCGCCGATGCCGGAATCCGACTGGAGGTGCGCAAGGCGCACGCCGACTTGCAAAGCGCCCGCGAGCGCGTCGAAGTGACCAGGGCGGCCGTCTCGCAGGCCGAGGAGAGTCTGCGGATCACACAGAACCGTTATGAAGCAGGTCTGGCCAACATCACTGACCTGCTGCGCACTGAAACCGCACTGCTCGCGGCCCGGACAAGGCGTCTGGCCGCAATCTACGACGAGCGCCTCGCGGCCGCCGAACTCGAGGTGGCGACGGGCGACCTATCGGTTGACTCCGATGTCCTCAAAT
>CAYLSS010000447.1:3837-4682 GCA_964385765.1 uncultured Solibacteraceae bacterium | reverse complement strand
GACGGGTCCCGGCTTCTCGTAGAAGAACTGCTGCGGGCGCACACCCTCCGGATCGAGGGCAATCCGCGAGAAACCGCGGAAACGGACATCCGCCTGCGCGGCACGCAGCTCGGTGACGCGAGTCTTGGGTCCCACCGCGCCGGTCGCGAGAAAGACTTCGTCCCAGAAGACGCACATGTTGGTAACGATTCGCACTTCGCGCGATGAGCTGAGAAACTTGTCCCGGAGATCGATGACAACCGTCTTCGGCATGCCTGCCGGTATGCCCATGGCCGCGATCACCGTTTCCCAATCGCCCTGCTTGTTCCTCACTTGGAGAGCGGGGGGCTGCAAGCCGTCGGGATGTTCCTGCGCGTAGCCGAGGTAGTTGCTCCCCTCGGCCCAATCGACCCAACCGCTCATGACGAGGACGGCGTCGTTGTCCGGCGCGGCGCGGCCGAAGTCCAGCACGAGAGCATGCTGCCTGGCGACGCCGCGGCGGTCCAGACGTTCGAAGCCATCGACGAAGCGTTGATCGAGCCGCCGGAGCCGATCCAGGACATCCCGCTCCTGGTCATCGATCGCGCGCGTGGGGTAGATACGTTCGCGCACTCCCCAGAGCTTGAACTCGGGGAATGGAACCGCGAATTTTTCGTTTGTGTAAACCTCGATGGCGGCGGGATGATCGACCGCCAGCAGCTTGACCTCGTCCATATAGACGACCTCGGCGAGTTCCTGCGTCATCCGCACTTCGAAGTTGCCGCCCGACTGCCGGAGGGCGCCGTCGGGGATCTGCACATACTCGTCATGATCGGCCGGGAAGAACTTGCCGCCGCCGATCTGCACGCCCAATGGCCCGACCCCGA
>CAYLSS010000447.1:3482-3827 GCA_964385765.1 uncultured Solibacteraceae bacterium | reverse complement strand
TGATGAAGCGGAAGCGGCTGCCGTCCCAAGTCCAGATCATCGGGCATGAACCGCTTAGCCGCTCCTCCTCTTCGTAGACCGCGGCGACGTTGGTCTCCTGATCCATGGCGTTTTGAAGGAGACCGTTCGACCAGGTGATCCGAACCGTGTCCGCTTTTTGCGCCTGTCCGACGCCGAAGAGCAACGGGTATCCGGGATAGATACGCTTCTGATAGTGAAGCCCGGCCTTCACCTCGATTTCTGAGAGGGGGGCGAGGGGCGGCGCCTTTCGTCCGAGCAGCTTCACACGCAGCCAGCGATTCGATTCCTGAGTAAGGTTGTGGAACAGCCGCAGCGCTCCGTCTT
>CAYLSS010000447.1:0-3472 GCA_964385765.1 uncultured Solibacteraceae bacterium | reverse complement strand
AAGAGGTCGACCTTGCCATCCTGGTTGAAGTCTGCGGCGACACCGAGCGGGGCATCCGTCAGCTCCGTGTCCTGCGGGCCATCGAACTGAGCATTTCCCCTGTTGCGATGCACCTTGCCGGCAACGATCAGATCAAGCACCCCGCGGCCTTCGAGGTCTGCGAACACCGGATGTCCGGCGGAAGCGAAGCTGGCCGGTTCGAAGCCGGCCTCGCGATTCCACAGCACCCCCGCCTGATTCGCTGACGCATACGCCACGTCGAAGCGGCTGTCATTGTCGGCGTCCACGGCGACGAGGCCGCGCGCGCCGGCGGGCAGTTGCATCAGCGCCTGTGGCTCGTACTTTCCGGCCAGAAAGTCCTTGTACAAAGTCCCTGGACGCTTCGCATAGGAAACGATCAGATCGAACATCTTCGTATCGGGCTCGATGCGCACCGCCACGCCATCAACAGCGTGGCCGCCGGCGAACGGGAAGTCTGCGGTCCGGTCGGCGAAGCCTTGCGGTCCCTGGTTGCGCATCAGGACGCTGGCCGGTCCGAGCAGGAAGAGGTCGAGATCGTTGTCGTGATCGAAGTCGAGCCATACCGCCTTCTCAAAGCGCCGGCCAGGGACCCTCATTTCCTGGAGTTCGTAGCGGCCGCCGATGTTCCGGAACAAGAGGGCGCCGGTTGTCGTGGTGACCGCGAGGTCAGCCAGGCCGTCGTTGTCATAATCACCCGCGGCCGCGGAGGTGACGGACTTGACGCCGCCGAGTCCGGACTCACTGAGGGGGCTCGTATCGCCGACGTAGAGCAGCAGCCCGTTCTGCGACCATCCGACCACGTCCGGCTTCCCGTCGGCGTTGGCGTCTGTCACCAGGAGACCGGCAGTGCCGGCGTCGAGTTCAGCGTCGAGATCGATCTGTTTGAAGGCCAATTCGGCCGGCGCGGAGCCCTCGCTGCGGCTTTCGATGGGGTCCAGGACTTCGGAGTAGAAGCTCCAGTTCATGTCCTCGGCGATCACGGAGTCTTTCTGTTTCGCTTTGACTATCTTGAAGCGGGCCAGGGCTTCCTGTGCTTTCTCGCGCTGTCCCGAGGTCCGATAGGAGTTGAATAGCTGGAAGTGCGGGGCGGCCAGGCTGGCGTCGAGTTCGGCGGCTTTCTGAAACTTGGCGATTGCTTCGTCCATGCGCCCGGCGCGCTTGTAGAGCACACCCAGGTTGTAGTGGGTGGTGGCCTCATCGGGGACCAGTTGCGCTATCCGCTCGAGTTGCACGATGGCGGCATCGAAGTCCCCCAGTTTCTTGTACTCGATGCCCAGGTTGAACCAAGTGTGAGGGATCGACGGGTCCTGCTGCTGAACTTTCTTGAGCTGTTCGATTCCTTCATTGGTCTGCCCGGCGCGGATGAGGGCGAGCCCATAATTCAAACGATCGCGGGGCGAGTCCGGATTCAGCTCGAGCACCTTCTTGAACGCGGCGACCGCCTCGTTCTTCGAAGTCGGACTCTCGTAGTACGCTTTCGCGCGATTGCGCAAATGGGCGAGTTGCTCCGCCAGCACCTGCTTTGAATCCGCGGCAGCATGGACAATTACACCCAGGGATGCCGCCGCCAGAACACCGATCCACAAGCGAGTCATCATTGACTGTTTTATTACTCTATCTTAACCGGCTGCGGTGATTGATCCGTCGCGTGCTCTTCCGGGGGAGTGGACTCGTCGACGGTTTCCTTCCTGGATTCCTCCATCACGAGCCCGATGACGACGTCTCCCGCGCGCGGCTTGAGCTTGCGGTCGGCGGTCGCGACGTAGAGCTTCTTGCGTTTGTCCTTGCCGGTTCGGATGAGGAAGAGCAGGAGTGCATCGTCGCCGTACTTTTCATTCCAGGCGTTCCAGTCGAAACGCTCGGTGAGCCGCGAGCGGGTCAGTTTGGCGCCTTGACGGAAGCGCTGCGACAGAAACTCGTAGGTGACCTGCGCTCCGAAGAGGAATCGGCCGCTGAGGTGAATGGGCGAGACCTGTTTGCGCGACGCCTCCTTACCGGGGCTGTAGGGGCGGAGTTGGTAGACTTCCTTCCGGCCGAAGATGCTGGCAAAGTGGAGCGACGCCAGGGAGTTCGCCTCCTCGTTGGACGTCATCGCCAGCAGGCGCCCGATCCCATAGAGATTGACGCGTTCAAGGACGTGCTCGGAAAGGATGCCGCCATAGTAAACCGTGAGTCCCTTGAGATTCGCCCTGGCGACTTCGCTCCAGTTGCTGTCGGCCAGAGCGACCTGAAAGCCCTCGCTATTGAGGATCTCCGCCATTTCGCGGGCCCAGGAGTGCGCCCCCACGATGAGAACGCCCTGCGGCTCCGGCTCGGCGAGTCCCAGCCTCTTGGCAATCGGGAAGGCGGTCAATCCATAGAGGGAAACCGTGCCGAAGATAACGAGGAAGACAATGGGCACCAGCCGATCGGCGCCGGCGACGCCGGCCTCGGCGAGGCGTTCGGCGAAAACGGAGGTGACCGCGGCAGCCACGATGCCTCGTGGCGCCATCCAGGACAGGAAGTCTCGCTCGGGCTCGGTCAACTTGCTGCCGATGGACGACAGCCAGATGGCAGCCGGACGGACGAGAAAGATCAACGTGGCGAGGAAGGCCCAGGCGCGCCAGTCGATCTGCTGGAGATCGCTGGGTTGCAGGCGCGCGGCCAGCAGGATGAAAAGAGTCGAGATTACCAGCACCCGCAGATTCTCTTTGAACTCCACGATGTGGCGCACGATAACGAACTTCTGATTGGCCAGAACCACGCCCATGATTGTCGTGGCGAGCAGGCCTGATTCCGCCTGGAACTGGTTGGAGACGGTGAAAGTGGCGACCACTAACGAGAGCGAGAAGGGATTCTGGAGGTAGTCAGGCAGCAGGTAGTGGCGGAACAACAGGATCAGAATCGCGGCGCCGACGACTCCGGTCAGGATCCCGACGCCGATCGAAGCCAGGAATTGTCCTCCAGCGCCTTCCGGCTGGCCGCCGGCCAGGATCAACTCGTAAACGACCACGGCGAGCAGGGCGCCGACCGGATCATTGAGTATCCCTTCCCAGCGAATTACGGTACTGACGGGGTACTTCTGCGGTCCAGATTCAGGCATGTCTTGGCCTGAAGCGCACATTCATGCCCTGCGGGATGCCTTGGCAGAATTCGGCCAATACCCTATTCGGGAAATCGACGAGAAAGAGACGATGCCAGCACCAGAGAGTCCAGGTTTCGGCTCGCAAGCTCGCCGAACCTGACTGTCAACGTTGCGCTGTCACGGCGCCGATGTTCTTGATCACGTCGGCCATCTGCCTGCGCTCAGAATGACATCAATTCTATGTGTGCCTTTCAGCACAAGGGTGAGACATTACTCGCGCCCGGTGCTGGCAGGCAACGACCGCTCCGGGCGGCAGCGCCCCAGGGGCCGGCTTTCTTTTTGGCAGATATCTGGTAGAAAACCGGCCATCACTTGCGGCGGCGGGGT
>CAYLSS010000446.1:0-4685 GCA_964385765.1 uncultured Solibacteraceae bacterium | reverse complement strand
GTCGCGGGCTTCGCCGGCACCGAGGCGGTCCGGCAGGCTGACAATGAGCGGGACGCCGACAGACTCCTCGTAGAGATTGTGCTTGGTCCACATGCGGTGCGCGCCGGCCATCTCGCCGTGGTCGGAGGTGTAGACGACCACCGTGTTCTTGTCGAGGCCGAGGTCGCAGAGCGTATCGTAGACGCGCCCGACGCAGTTGTCCATCTGAGTGGTGTTGCCGTAATAGCCGGCGAGTGACCGGCGCAGCTCGTCGTCGGTCTGCTGATACCAGCCGCGCTCGCGGGCGCGGATCAGGTTGCCCTTGAAGCCGTCGTGGAGTTCGCGATCGGTACGCGGCGGGAGCTGGAGCTTGGCCGGATCGTAGCGCTCGTAGTATTCGCGCATCGGCACGAGCGGGGTGTGCGGCATGAAGTAGGACGACCAGAGGCAGAACGGCCGGTTGCGGTTGGCGCGCAGGAAATCGATGGTCCGGTCGGCGTACCAGTTGTCGCGGAACAGGCGGCCTGGGAGTGAAGAGGGCCGTCCGGTAAAGCCGCCGGCGCCGCCCTGGTCTTCGCGGATCCGCCGGCGCTCCTCGGCCGTGAGGGTGGCCTGGAACCCTTCGTGGTGTAGGCGATGCTCGAAGCCATGACGGCGCGTCTCGTCGACGAAGTGCATCCTGCCGATGGCGGCGGTCTCGTAGCCTTGTTCGCGGAAGAAATGGGCCACGGTGCGGGCCTCATTGGGCAGCGGGTCACGGAGGATGCGGGCGCCGTGGCTGTGCGCGTAGAGGCCGGTGATGATGGAGCCGCGCGCCGGGACGCAGACCGGCGCCTGGCAGTAGGCGCTGTTGAAGCGAATGCCATTGGCGGCGAGCCGATCGATGTTCGGCGTCTGCGCGTCGGGATGGCCGTAGCAGCCGGACGCGGCTCGCTGGTGCTGGTCAGAGCAAAGGAAAAGAAAGTTCAGCTTCCGGGTGCGCGCGGTCAGGATGGCGGGCGCCGCGGCGGTGAGCAGGGTGCGCCGGGAGATGCGTGACATTTCGCCTAACAGGGTACAGCAACCACACGGCGACCGTCCGGCGCTGCGTCTGAGCGGGACCAGGAAGAACTTCGGGCTAGATGCCCTTGTAACGCTTCTTCATCCAGGCGACGAACTTTTCCGGGACCGCCATCGTCGACAGGCGGGACTGGCGGACCAGGGCCCAGTCGGCGAACTCGCCGCTTTCCTTGATCTCCTTGAGCGACACCGGCGGGTTGATGCGGCGCACGAACTCGAAATCCACGACCCAGGATTTGGGTTCGGCCGGATCTGGTCGGGGGTCGCTGATGACCTTGGCGAGGCCGACGATCGCCGATTCTCCGCCGCTGTGGTAGATGAAGACTCTGTCGCCCGGTCGCATCTCCTTGATGGCGCGCACCGCCTGCGCGTTCTTGACACCGTCCCACGGCGTCGAACCGTCTCGCTCCAGGTCCTCCAGCGAGTAGTCGTCCGGATCGGATTTGGCCAGGAAATAGTTCATTTCTCTTTCCTCACTGCAGTCGGCCCCCCTATCATGCGTGCCGCAGATGCCGGCTGCATCGATGATAGCAATCGCTCATCTCTATCGTGATTTTAGGGGGAGTAGACCGTTCGACCCAGGACTGGACTGCTTGGATCAGGACCGGTATTGTGCTAAACAAGAAGAAAGCGCAACTGTTGTAAATGGAGTGGCACTACCGCCGCTACCAGGCCTAAGCGAGGGATATGTCGCATTCAATACGTTTGCTGTTCAACGTCACGGTGGTTTTCACGTTCGTGTTCTTCGGTGCTGCGCTGGCGCAGGAAACCGAGCCGATCGATCAGTCCATCGAAGGGCAAGAGTCCGGCCAAATGGAGCCTCTCGATGAGTCGGCCATTGCGGCCCCCGTCGATCACAAGACCTACATCATCGGCGCCGAGGACCGGCTGTTAATCCGCGTCTGGCGGGAGCCAGAGGTATCGGGTGGGGTCATTGTGCGTCCCGACGGGATGATCACTCTGCCGCTGATTGGCGAAGTGCAGGCGGCCGGAAAGACACCGGAGGACTTAAAAGAAGTCGTCACGGAGAGGTTGTCAGAGTTCCTGACGCGGCCTGAAGTGTTGGTTTCCGTGACGGGGGTTCGGAGCAAGAAGTTCTACATCACGGGACAGGTGAACAGAACGGGCGCTTTTCCACTGGTTGTCCCGACCACCATCCTGGAGGCCCTTAGTGCGGCGGGGGGGTTTCAGCAGTGGGCCAACACCAAGAAAATTATCATTCTCCGTGGCGACAAGAGGATTCCTTTTAACTACAAGGAAGTGATCAAAGGGAAGAATCTCGAACAGAATATTTATCTCGAGAACGGGGATCACATCCTCGTTCCCTAGGCCGGGATATCCCGCTCAGCTTTAATGCGTGAGCAGCACGGATTGACAAACTGGAGGAGGTAACAACATATGCAGCCCACCCCGTCAGGGGCCCCGTTAGGGCACCCCCAAAGGCAGTCGGAAGGAGGCAATCCGCAGGATCCTTTGCGCGTGCAAAGACGAGCCATGGATCCTGAGGACCTGCTGGATATGATTCGCCGGAACAAGGCGTGGATTGCCGGTCCTGCGCTTGCGGGATTGGTATTGGCCGTCGTGGTGGCGTTTCTCTGGCCAGACACCTACGTCTCGACGGCGGTGATTCGCGTCGTGCCTCCGCAAGTGCCGGCGAACTTTGTCCCCACGAATATCGCCACTGAGATGTCGCAGCGTATTAACTCGATGGCGCAGACGATCCTGAGCCGCGGAACTCTGACCAGCATTATCGAAACGTACGGTCTTTACCCGCGCCAGCGCCAATCGCTGCCGCTCGAGGACATCATCGAGGAGATGCGGCAGGACCTGTCCATCGGCAATGTCCGCAACGTACGCGTGACCACAGGCAACAATCTGACGGCCTTCCAGATTTCTTTTGCGTACGAGAACCGGTACTTGGCGCAGAAGGTGACCGCCGATCTGGTTACGCGTTTCATTAATGAGAATACGCGTGAGCGGGCGAACCAGTCCGCGATGACCACGCAGTTCCTGCGCGACCAATGGCAGGCGGCTAAGAATGACCTGGACGCCATTGAGCAGGAGTTGACCGAGTTCCGGATGCGCAACGCCGGCCAGTTGCCGGACCAGTGGACGGCGAACGTTCAGCAGGCTTCGGCCCTCGAAGCTCGCGCCTCCTCTCTGAACGGTGCGATTGGCCGATTGAGCCAGGAAAAGCTGGTGCTCGACTCCGAGATCCGGGTGCTCCAGCAGGCGATCGACGCCATCACGAAGAATCCGATGGCGCCGGGGGGCACGCCGACAGCCTTCAACGACCCTCGTATGGCGGAGTTTGATCAGCGCATTCAAAATGCGGAGCGGAACCTCATCAGGTTGCTTGACACCTACACTGAGAACCATCCCGACGTGCAGGCATACAAATCCCAAATCGCCCTGCTGGAGTCGGAGCGTGAATCCTATCTCGCCAATCGGGCCACTCAGCCTTTGAACGAAGATGATCCGGAAGCGCCGATGCTGACGCCTGCGCAAGTTCAAGAGGTCCGCCGCATCAACGCCCAGATCCAGGATAAGCAGATTCAGATTCAGGCCAAAAATCTTGAGATTGAGCGGACGGCTGACCAACTCAAGGATGTGAATGACCGGATTCAGCGCGTCCAGGCGCGGATCGAGCGGGCTCCGGTCGGCCAGCAGGAATATGCCGCTCTCAATCGCGATTACGAGCTGAAGCAGAGCCGCTATGATGACCTCAACCGCAAAATGACCCAGTCGCAGATCGCCACCGATCTGGAGAACCGGAGACGCTGGAACTGCTGGACCCGGCTTCACTTCCCGAGCGGCCGGCCGAGCCTGTTCGCTCGGTCATCATCCTGGCGGGACTGGCCTTAGGCATCGGTGTCGGCGCCGGGCTCGTATTCCTGAGGGAGATGAAAGACACGTCTTTGCGAACCCTGAAGGATGTCCGGGCCTATACTCAGCTAACAATCCTGGGCAGCATCCCATTGCTGGAGAACGACCTGGTGTTGATGCGCCGCCGCAGGATGGCCTGGCTCGCCTGGACCACAGCTTGCCTGTTCTCCATCGCTGCCGTGGCCGGCTCGGTGTACTACTACTACGCAACCAAAGTCTGAGACGAGAAGGAATCAACGGAGGAGGTTTTATGAGTCGGGTTCACGATGCCCTTCGAAAGGCTGATCAAGGAGGACCGGTTCCCGGTCGGGGGCAGGGCTCCTTTAACCCAGCGGGGACCGTCACTGCGACGGCTCCGCTAGTGATGGAGGGCTTGCTCGAGAAGATAGAGGAGATCGAGTACAATCCTCCGGAGGATTTCCACCTTCTTCGCGTCGCAGGCGACCGGGGTTCAAGCGGTCCCATCGAGGAGTTCCGCACTCTTAGAACCCGCGTGAATCACCTGCAGAGTCTCCAGCCGATCCATTCCGTGGTGGTCACTTCACCTTCGCCGGCGGAGGGCAAGTCATTCACCGCCGCGAACTTAGCGATTTCTGAGGCCCAGTTGGCGGACAATCCGACTCTTCTGGCGGACTTTGATTTTCGGCGGCCGATCCTTCACTCCTATTTTAATGTGGAGCGTTCACCCGGCATCACTGATTTCCTGCAGGGGAATGCCGAATTGCCCGAGGTCATCAAGAAGGTTCCCGGCATGGAACTCT
>CAYLSS010000445.1:0-4688 GCA_964385765.1 uncultured Solibacteraceae bacterium | reverse complement strand
ATTGCGCGCCTTCGCGCGGCACGCTTCTTACCGGCCGCTATCCCTTCCGCCACGGTGTGGTCGGCAATCCCGCGCCTGACGGCGGCGTCAACGAATACGGCCTACCCGAAGAAGAAGTGACGATCGCCGAGGCGCTCAAGGAACGCGGATACGCAACTACCTGTATCGGCAAATGGCATCTCGGACACCTCCCCGAGTATCTTCCAACCAGGCAGGGCTTCGATTCCTACCTGGGTATTCTCTATTCCAACGACATGCGGCCCGTTCAACTGGTCGAGAATGAGCGTGTCGTCGAGTATCCAGTTGTCCAAGGAACACTCACCAAGCGGTACACCGAACGCGCCCTGGCCTTCATCGAGGAGAACCGGAACAAACCGTTCTTCCTCTACCTGCCGCATGCAATGCCCCACAAGCCGCTGGCCGCTTCCGAAGAGTTCTATACGCCGGAAACCCCTGAAGACCTCTACGCCGACGCCATCCACGAGCTCGACTGGTCTGTGGGCCAGGTAATCGCAAAGCTCCAGGAATTGGATCTACATCGCAAAACGCTGGTCATCTTCACCTCTGACAATGGACCTTCGTGGGGCGGCTCCACCGGCATCTTCCGAGGCATGAAAGGAACATCGTGGGAAGGTGGTATCCGTGTGCCCTTCATCGCCTGGTGGCCGGGTCGCATCCCCGCGGGTCTGGTTTCCGATGCGGTTTGCGCGACGGTCGACATCTTTCCGACTCTCATCCGCCTCGCTGGCGCCTCCACTCCCGCCGGCCGGACCATCGACGGCCGCGATCTCCTCCCCGTCCTAACAACCTCCGGAGCCTCCAGCCCGCACAAAGCGGTTTTCGCCATGGTCGGCGGCAAACTTCACATTGTTCGCTCCGGGCAGTGGAAACTTCACGTTCGCGCCCCCAGACCCTCCCGGCTTCAGACCTCGTATATCGAGAATTCCTTCAAACGCCGCGCGCCCGACGGTGTCACGATCATCGCGCCGTACGAACAGCCCTACCCGACCCGGTACCCCGGCGTACTCACCGGCGACGATCCGAAAGAGATGATGCTTTTTGACCTGGAAGCCGACCCTTCCGAGCAGCACGACGTCGCGGATTCTCATCCCGGCGTCGTCAAGAGATTGAAAGCGCTTTTCGACGAATTCGACGCCGAGGTTCCGGGGCCGGAACGGGAGTTCCCCGGGATTCGCCGGGTGAAGGGTGGCGCTTTGCGCTATGACCGATTTCTTCCGTGATCGCGGCCTGCTGGCTGTAGATATGCCTACTGCCCGGTGTCATAACGCCACTCGGGCGGGAGTTCAACGATAGCGGCGTAGGAGACGCCTCACCGCGGCCCTCGTGCACCAAAATCAAGCTGCGGCCCACCTCGACCCACGCAAGGCCCTCCCAGTTGGCGTGAGCCGATGTTGCCGGAACGACATCTTCGAGATTGAGTGGCTTACCTACCGGCTTCCCATCCAAGTCGAACCGCAGTAGCCAATGATTCCGGTATTCGGGCCGCGCGGTGGCATCCTGCGAGCTCAGAATCGTGACAAAACCCCAGGCATCCGGCCCCCGTTCAGGCAGCCAGCACCATTCGATTCCCGGCGCGCGGAAGCGCTGCGCTTCCGGTTCATCGCCGAGCGGCTTCGGCACATCGAGAACCACGTGGTGCAGACCTTCTTCCCAGCGAATCCGCCCCGGATGCGCACCCGGGGCTATATCGTTGACGAAGACGAGTGGGCTCAGCGGTCGCTCCCCGAGAATCCCTTCGACATCCGGATGAAGGGATCCATGGTCCGGATAACCCCCCTCCCACAACGTGGCCAGACGCGATCCCCTGCTCTCCAGCTTTCGCACGGCGAGCCCCTCGAGCCCGCGTCTGCCAATCTCCGCGAGCGGATAGTCATACTCAATGACAATCCCGTCTTCGCTGGCGAGCGCTCGCAGCCGCTCCGAGAGAATCACAAGACGCCCGTCTGCCAGAAACTCGACCGACTCGAGATCGGTCAGGATTCCGATGCCGAACTCCCGGCGTTCGAGCGGCAGTGTGGTCAGATCGATGATCGAGCCTGGCTCCGCCGGCATCCGCGCCCGAAAGACCATGTTCCGATTCGAGTCGTCAACCAGGTAGATATATCCGTCCCGAACAACAACGCCGGACACTTCCTCGATGCTGGTGGCGTCTTTCGTCCAAGGATCCTGGTTGGAGCTGACGCCGCAAGCTGTCAGCATTGTGAGGAAAACGACCGCGGGTCTCACTGTGTGGCTGGCCTCGTCACCAGAAAGCTGCGGATCTCCTCGGCCGGCTGCCGGATGCCGATGTAGAAGGGCCCGAATTGCGCATAGTGCGCGCTAACCTCGTCGAACCGCATTTCATAGATCAGTTTCTTGAACACCACCGGGTCATTGGCGAATAGATCCACGCCCCATTCCCAGTCATCAAAGCCGATCGATCCAGAGATGATCTGCTTCACCGTCCCCGCATATTTCCGGCCGACCTTGCCATGCTCGGCCATCATGCGCTGCCGTTCCCTGATGGGCAGCGTGTACCAATTCTTATGCTCGCCCCGCGTCCGGTCCATCGGGTAGAAGCAGATGTACCGATAGTCCGGAACCGCCGGGAAAAGCCGCGGCGCCATGGCCTTCGCCTGCCGTTCAAGTGATTTCTCGATCTCGGCGGCCCATTCGGCGGACCCGGGTTCCACTCCCTGCTCGGCCAGGCTCTCGTATAGCTTCACGGACGATTCGTAAAGACCCAGTTCGATCACCGAGACATAAGATGTGGTCACTGACAGGTGGTCCCACAGGCGCAGTCCAGCCAGCCGGCCTTCGATCGCATCCAATTCATCGAGTGTCGGGCGGAAATGGATGAACAGCAAATCCGCTTTGTGTCCCAGAAGGCTGAATATGGCGCTCTGCCCCTCGCTGTCCTTCTCGATTGCCGTTAGCGTCGTCGCTGCCTCCCGAACGATCTCTTCGCGCACCCCTTCCGGGTATTTCTTCCACTCCGCCCACTTCACGCGCACCATCGTATGCAGCAGCATCGACCCTTCAAGGGTCAACGGCACTTCCGCGCTGCCGGGGATAAGCGGGTTTTGCCTTACCGGGTTCCGATGTTCCATAAATCCTCGCTAGCGATCCTGTGTTCACTCCCTTTGTGCCCAGAGCTTCCGTGTTACACCGGAAACGGCTCAGGCATCCGCCACCTTTACGAGTTGCTTGCCAATGTTCTCGCCTCGGAGCATGCCGATAAACGCCGCCGGAGCATTTTCAATCCCGCTGACGACGTTCTCGCGGTAGCGGATCCTGCCTTGCTCGAGCCACGCCGACATCCGATCCATGCCCTCCCGGTAACGGTCGGCGAAGTCAAAGACCAGGAAGCCTTGGATGCGCGCCCGCTTGATAATGAGTTGAAAAAGCAGCCGCGGACCCTGTTCCGGCTCGCTCAGGTTGTATTGCGAGATCTGCCCGCAAATGGCTATGCGCGCCCCAACGTTGATGTTCCGCAAAACAGCGTCGGTGATCTCCCCGCCGACGTTGTCAAAGTATACATCGATGCCGTCCGGGCACAACGCCGCTAGCTTCGCCGTGTAGTCTCTTGTTGTCTTATAGTTGAAGGCCGCGTCGAAGCCCAACTCTTCGGTCACCCAGGCCACTTTGGAATCCGAGCCGGCCGTGCCGACGACCCGGCATCCCTGGGTCTTCGCGATCTGCCCGACCAGCGAGCCGACAGCTCCGGCCGCGCCCGATACAACCACGGTTTGTCCCTCCTTCGGCTGGCCTACATCCATCAGCCCAAAATAGGCCGTCATCCCGGGCATGCCCAGGACATGCAGCGCGGTCGAGATGGGCGCCCGTGACGGATCCACCTTCCGGACCATCTCGCTGCCATCGCTGATTGCATGGGTCTGCCAGCCAAACATCCCCTCGACAATCTCCCCCTCGCTGTAGCTCGGATGCTTCGACTCGACCACTTCACCCACGGCGCCGCCCACCATCACATCGCCGATCTCCAGCGGCGGTGCGTAGGACGGAGCATCACGCATCCGGCCGCGCATGTACGGATCGACCGAAAGCCACAGCATGCGCACCAGAAACTCCCCATCGCCGGGCTTGGCAATGGGAGACTCCTTCAAGCGGAAATTCGCAGGCTCCGGATAACCCGTGGGCCGCGAGGCCAGCGTGACTTGCCTGTTGATCGATGCCATACACACATGCTAGCCCGCAACGGACCGCTTGCGACTTGAGACGCCGGAGTATGCCTCCACTACGCGGCGGAATCTCTGCCCGCTTCAGCGGACTCCCTGCGATCCCAGCACCGAAGTGTCTGCTTGCGTGCGTCGGTGGCGACGGCGCCGGTATAGCCTGGACCGGGATCGAGATGGAACAGCGACCACCGCAACGGCGCTGCGGGATCGGACTGTACTTCAAGCAGCATCGCCGGCTCGCCGGGCGTCAGGCTCACTGAAAACTGGTCGAGTCCATACCCGATTCCTTCGCCAATCGCCTTGAGGAAGGCCTCCTTGCGCGTCCAGCAGAGAAAGAACCCGAGCCGCTGCTGCTCGGCCGGCAGCATCCGCAGCGCCAGTACTTCTTCGGAGGAGAAAAACCGCTCGGCGATCTCGTTCTCCGTGACAGCGGGACGAATCTGTTCAATGTCGATGCCAACCTGATGATTGTCGGATACGGCCAGCAGCGCC